>NZ_JBFRFR010000062.1:0-66015 GCF_052114925.1 Bradyrhizobium sp. 2TAF36
CCCCATATCGGCCTGCTTCACCGCGGCACCGAGAAGCTGATCGAGCAGAAGACCTATCTGCAGGCGATCCCGTATTTCGACCGGCTCGACTACGTCGCGCCGATGAACCAGGAGCACGCCTTCTGCATGGCGGCTGAGAAGCTGCTCGGCATCGAGGTGCCGCGCCGCGGCCAGCTGATCCGCGTGCTTTATTGCGAGATCGGCCGCATCCTGTCGCATCTGCTCAACGTCACCACGCAGGCGATGGACGTCGGCGCGCTGACCCCGCCGCTGTGGGGCTTTGAAGAGCGCGAAAAGCTGATGGTGTTCTACGAGCGCGCCTCGGGCAGCCGTATGCATGCAGCCTTCTTCCGCGTCGGCGGCGTGCATCAGGACCTGCCGCAGAAGCTGGTCGACGACATCGAGGCCTGGTGCGATCCGTTCCTGAAGGTCGTTGACGACCTCGATCGTCTCCTCACCGCCAACCGCATCTTCAAGCAGCGCAACGTCGACATCGGCGTGGTGCCGCTCAAGGAAGCCTGGGAGTGGGGCTTCTCGGGCGTCATGGTGCGCGGCTCGGGCGCGGCCTGGGACCTGCGCAAGTCGCAGCCCTATGAGTGCTACGCCGAGATGGATTTCGACATCCCGATCGGCAAGAACGGCGACTGCTACGATCGCTACCTGATCCGCATGGAAGAGATGCGCCAGTCCGTGCGCATCATGAAGCAGTGCATCCAGAAGCTGAACGCAGCCGACGGGAAGGGGCCTGTCGTCGTCGAAGACAACAAGGTCGCGCCGCCGCGCCGCGGCGAGATGAAGCGCTCGATGGAAGCGCTGATCCATCACTTCAAGCTCTACACCGAAGGCGTCCACGTGCCGGCGGGCGAAGTCTACACCGCGGTCGAGGCGCCGAAGGGCGAGTTCGGCGTCTATCTGATCTCCGATGGCACCAACAAGCCCTACAAGTGCAAGATCCGCGCGCCGGGCTTTGCGCATCTTCAGGCGATGGACCACATCTGCCGCGGCCATCTGCTCGCCGACGTCTCGGCGATCCTCGGCTCGCTCGACATCGTGTTCGGAGAGGTCGATCGGTGATGGCGCAGGCGCCAATCCAGTTTGACCGTGCCTCGGGGGCCCTTGAAGGGGCCAACCTGTGGGAGCGGACGGCTGCCTTGGCGCTGGTGACGGGATCGAAGATCTCCTCGCACTTCTCGCACATGGGCTACATCGCCTGCGCGAACCTGCTGCGGAAGACGCTGCCCGAGCGCAACATCGCGATCAGGCTCAATCCCGACGCCGTGTTCGAATTCCCCTACGGCGACGGTTATTGGAGCAAGCTGCTCAACCGCTCCTACAATTACGAGGACGAGCTGGAGGTCCTGTTCGCCGACTCCATCGACGTCGACTACACGCTGCTCGATTGCGGCGCCAATTACGGCTACTGGTCGGTGCTGGTGTCGAGCAAGCCGTTCGGATCGCACAAGGCGATCGCGATCGAGCCGTCGGGGCAGAACTATCCGAAGCTTGCCAACAACGCTCGCGTCAACGGCAACCGCTTCGAGACGCTGAAATGCGCGATCGGCGCGGCGCGCGGTACCGCGCGGCTGTCAGGCACCAAGCATGAGGCCTTCAGCATCGCTGGCGCACCGTCGGCGGGCGGTGAGGACGTGCCGGTTCTCGCGCTCGACAATCTCATCGACGACGGCAAGGTGGCGGCCCACGGCAAGTACCTGATCAAGCTCGACGTCGAGGGCGTCGAGATCGAGGCGATCAAGGGCGGCGCACGGCTGCTTGAGACCGACAGCGTCATCATGTGCGAGGAGCACGGCAGCGATCGCAGCCACGCGGTGTCGCGCTTTATCCTCGAACAGACGCCGCTGAAGCTGATCGTGTTCGATCCGCGCAGCAACCGGATGGAGACCGTGACCGAGCTGTCGATCCTCGACCGCATCAAGGTCTCGACCCACGTCGGCTACAACGTTTTCGGCACCGCAAGCGCATTCTGGCAGGACAGGATCGATGCCCTGAATGCGAAAACCGCGCGCCGTATGCAGTGAGAGATAAGAGATGTCCGTTCGCCGATTAGCACCGAAGGAAGTCCAGCCCGCGAGCTTTGCGTTCACGGAGGAGAACCTCGCGTTCGCCAAGCAGCAGATCGCGAAATATCCGGCCGGCCGGCAAGCCTCCGCTGTCATCGCCATCCTCTGGCGCGTCCAGGAACAGCACGACGGCTGGGTGTCGGAAGCCGCGATCCGCRCCGTCGCCGATCTGCTCGACATGCCCTATATCCGCGTGCTCGAAGTCGCGACCTTCTACACGATGTTCCAACTCGCCCCCGTCGGCAAGAAGGCCCACGTCCAGGTCTGCGGCACAACGCCGTGCCGCCTGCGCGGCGCCGAGGATCTCATCCACGTCTGCGAGCACCGCATCCACCACGAGCCGTTCCATCTCTCCAAGGACGGCAATTTCAGCTGGGAAGAGGTGGAATGTCTCGGTGCCTGCGTGAATGCGCCGATGGTGCTGATCGGCAAGGACACCTATGAGGATTTGACCAAGGAAACCTTTGGCAAGGTGCTCGACGGCTTCGCCTCGGGCAATCCGCCGAAGCCCGGTCCGCAGAACGGCCGCCAGTTCTCGGCGCCGACGGGTGGGCCGACCACGCTGAAGGAGATCACCTGATGCGTGATCTCCCCGCAATTGGAGGGAACGAGGCCGTGAACAAGTGGGGCTTCGTCGCCATGCACGCCGCGGTCGCGGCCGCCTTCATGTTCCTGCTGCAGCGCTTCGTGATGAACGCGACGCAGGAGAGCAGCCTACTCTGGGCGCTGACTTTCGCCGTCTGCGCCGCCGGACTTGCCTACAAGCAGTCCAATCGTTGATCGGAAAGCACTGAAATGCTCGAGGACAAGGACCGCATCTTCAAGAACCTCTACGGCCTCCACGACTGGGGGCTCGAGGGCGCGCGGCGCCGCGGCGCCTGGGATGGTACGAAGAATATCATCGACAAGGGCCGTGACTGGATCATCAACGAGATGAAGGCGTCGGGCCTGCGCGGGCGCGGTGGCGCCGGCTTCCCGACCGGCCTGAAATGGTCGTTCATGCCGAAGGAATCGACCGACGGACGGCCGAGCTATCTCGTCGTCAACGCCGACGAATCCGAGCCCGGTACCTGCAAGGATCGCGAGATCATGCGGCACGATCCGCATCTCCTGATCGAAGGCTGCCTGATCGCGAGCTGCGCGATGAACGCGCATGCCTGCTACATCTATGTCCGCGGCGAGTTCATCCGCGAGCGCGAGCATCTCCAGGCCGCGATCGACCAGGCCTATGAGGCGAAGCTCGTCGGCAAGGACAATGTCAACGGCTGGCCGTTCGACATCTACGTCGCGCATGGCGCCGGCGCCTATATCTGCGGCGAGGAGACCGCGCTGCTCGAAAGCCTCGAAGGCAAGAAGGGCCAGCCGCGCCTGAAGCCGCCGTTCCCGGCCAATGTCGGCCTGTTCGGCTGCCCGACCACCGTCAACAACGTCGAGTCGATCGCGGTTGCGCCCGACATCCTGCGCCGCGGCGCGGCCTGGTTCGCCGGCATCGGCCGTCCGAACAATGTCGGCACCAAGCTCTTCTGCATCTCCGGCCATGTCGAGCGGCCCTGCAACGTCGAAGAGGCCATGGGCATTCCGTTCCGTGAGCTGATCGAGAAGCATTGCGGCGGCATCCGCGGCGGCTGGGACAACCTCAAGGCCGTGATCCCCGGTGGCTCCTCGGTGCGCATGGTGCCGGCCGAACAGATCATCGATACGCCGATGGATTTCGACTCCCTGAGCAAGCTGCGCTCGGGCCTCGGCACCGCGGCCGTGATCGTGATGGACAAGTCGACCGACCTGATCCGCTCCATCGCCCGCATCTCCTATTTCTACAAGCACGAGAGTTGTGGTCAGTGCACGCCGTGCCGCGAGGGCACCGGCTGGATGTGGCGCGTCTTGACCCGCATGGCCGACGGTCGCGCCCACAAGCGCGAGATCGACATGCTGCTCGAAGTCACGAAGCAGGTCGAAGGCCACACCATCTGCGCGCTCGGCGACGCAGCCGCCTGGCCGATCCAGGGCCTGATCGCGCATTTCCGTCACGAGATCGAAGCGCGCATCGACCAGTATTCGCACAAGGCTGACATCGACGATATCGGCGTCCGCGATCCCGTGAACATGGTCGCGGCGGAGTAGAGAGAATGACCAAGCTCATCATCGACGGAAAAGAGATCGATGTCCCCGCCGAGTACACGCTGCTCCAGGCGTGCGAAGCTGCGGGCGCCGAGATTCCGCGCTTCTGCTATCACGAGCGGCTGTCGATCGCCGGCAATTGCCGGATGTGCCTCGTCGAAGTGAAGGGCGGCCCGAAGCCGGTCGCAAGCTGCGCCTGGGGCGTGCGCGATTGCCGTCCGGGCCCCAAGGGCGAGCCGCCGGAAATCTCCACGCGGTCGCCGATGGTGAAGAAGGCGCGCGAAGGCGTGATGGAATTCCTTCTCATCAACCATCCGTTGGACTGCCCGATCTGCGACCAGGGCGGCGAGTGCGACCTTCAGGACCAGGCGATGGGCTATGGTGTCGACACCAGCCGCTTCGCCGAGAACAAGCGCGCCGTCGAGGACAAGTACCTCGGCGCGCTGGTCAAGACCTCGATGAACCGCTGCATCCAGTGCACGCGATGCGTCCGCTTCTCGGCGGAAGTCGCCGGCGCGCCCGAGATGGGCGCCACCGGCCGCGGCGAGGACATGGAGATCACGACCTATCTCGAGCACGCGCTGACGTCGGAATTGCAGGGCAATCTCGTCGACATCTGCCCGGTCGGCGCGCTGACCTCGAAGCCCTATGCTTTTGCGGCGCGCCCGTGGGAGCTCGGCAAGACCCAGTCGATCGACGTGATGGACGGCCTCGGCTCGGCGATCCGCGTCGACACCCGCGGTCGTGAGGTGATGCGCGTGCTGCCGCGCATCAACGAGGCCGTGAACGAGGAGTGGATCTCCGACAAGACCCGTCACGTCGTCGACGGCCTGCGCACCCAGCGTCTCGACCGGCCCTATATCCGCGAAGCCGGCAAGCTGCGTGCGGCGAGCTGGCCGGAAGCCTTTGCCGCGATCGCCGCGAAAGCGGCGCGCACCGACGGCAAGCGCATCGGCGCGATCGCCGGCGACCTCGCCGGCGTCGAAGAGATGTTCGCGCTGAAGGACCTGCTCGCCAAGTACGGCTCGGGCAATCTGGCGGTGCAGGGCGGCGACGCCTTCGATCCCGCGCTCGGCCGCGGCTCCTACATCTTCAATCCGACGCTGGTCGGCGTCGAGCAGGCCGATGCGCTGCTCATCATCGGCGCCAATCCGCGCAAGGAAGCGGCCGTGTTCAACGCCCGCATCCGCAAGCGCTGGCGCGCCGGCGGCTTCAAGGTCGGCGTGATCGGCGCCAAGGTCGACCTGACCTACGACTATGATCATCTGGGTGCAGGCACCGACACGCTCGGCGGGCTCGCGGCCGGCAAGCACTCCTTCATGGACGTGCTGAAGAACGCCAAGAACCCGATCATCCTGGTCGGCGCAGGCGCGGCCTCGCGTCACGACGGCGCTGCCATTCTCGCCGCCGCCGCCAAGCTCGCGCTCGATGTCGGTGCGGTGAAGGACGGCTGGAACGGCTTCGGCGTGCTGCACGAGACCGCCTCGCGCGTTGGTGCGCTCGATATCGGCTTCTCCGCCACGGCAGGTGGGCTGAACGCGGCGCAGATGACGACCTTCGGCACGCTGGACCTGCTGTTCCTGCTCGGCGCCGACGAGATCAAGCCGTCGGACGGCACCTTCGTCGTCTATATCGGCACCCATGGTGACCGCGGCGCGCATCGCGCCGACGTGATCCTGCCGTCGGCTGCCTACACCGAGAAGTCCGCGATCTACGTCAACACCGAAGGCCGCGTGCAGATGACCGGCCGTGCCGCGTTCCCGCCGGGCGAAGCCCGCGAGGACTGGGCGATCGTGCGCGCGCTGTCGGAGGCGCTCGGCAAGAAGCTCGGCTATGACTCGCTGTCGGCGCTCCGCCAGGCGATCTTCAAGGCCGTGCCGCACCTGATCCGTCTCGACCAGATCGAAGCCGGCGCCGCCGACCAGATCAAGAAGCTGGCGGGGAAGGGCGGCTCGCCGGAGAAGGCGCCGTTCAAGCCGGCGATCGAGGACTTCTATTTGACCAACCCAATCGCGCGTGCATCCGCCGTGATGGCGGAATGCTCGCGGCTTGCCTCCGGGCAGATGCTGACCGCAGCGGAGTGAGCCGATGGAATTCTTCGAAAGCGCATTCTGGACCGGTTTCCTCTGGCCGCTGATCATCATGGTCGCGGAGAGCGTCCTGGTGCTCGTCGTCCTGCTGGTCGCGATCGCCTACATCCTGCTTGCCGACCGCAAGATCTGGGCGGCAGTGCAGATCCGCCGCGGCCCGAACGTGGTCGGCCCCTGGGGCCTGCTGCAGTCCTTCGCGGACCTGCTGAAGTTCGTGCTCAAGGAGCCGATCATCCCGTCCGGCGCCAACAAGGGCGTATTCCTGCTGGCGCCGCTGGTGTCCTGCGTGCTCGCTCTCGCCGCTTGGGCGGTGATCCCGACCAATCTCGGCTGGGTGATCTCCGACATCAATGTCGGCGTGCTCTTCATCTTCGCGATCTCGTCGCTGTCGATCTACGGCATCATCATGGCCGGCTGGTCGTCGAACTCGAAATACCCGTTCCTGGCCGCGCTGCGCTCGGCGGCGCAGATGGTGTCCTACGAGGTCTCGATCGGCTTCGTCATCATCACCGTGCTGCTCTGCGCCGGCACGCTGAACCTGTCGGCCGTGGTCGAGGCCCAGCATGCCCGTGGCCTCGCCAGCCTGATCGGGTTGCCGCAGCTCACCATCCTGAACTGGTATGTGTGGCCGCTGTTCCCGATGTTCGTGATCTTCTACGTCTCGGCGCTGGCGGAAACCAACCGTCCGCCGTTCGACCTCGTGGAAGCTGAATCAGAGCTCGTCGCCGGCTTCATGGTCGAATACGGCTCGACGCCGTATCTGCTGTTCATGCTCGGCGAGTATGTCGCGATCGTCACGATGTGCGCGCTGGCGACGATCCTGTTCCTCGGAGGCTGGCTGCCGCCGGTGGATCTGCCGCCCTTCAACTGGGTGCCGGGGATCATCTGGTTCTCGCTCAAAGTGTTCTTCATGTTCTTCCTGTTCGCGATGGCAAAGGCGATCGTGCCGCGCTACCGCTACGACCAATTGATGCGCCTCGGCTGGAAGGTGTTCCTGCCGCTGTCGCTGGCGATGGTGGTCGTGGTGGCCGGTGTGCTGCATTTCGCCGGCATCGCGCCGAAGTGAGGRCCGTCATGGGTATCAACATCAACGCCACTGCACGCTCGCTCCTGCTGTCGGAATTCGTCTCGGCGTTCTTCCTCGCCATGCGCTATTTCTTCCAGCCGAAGCCGACGCTGAACTATCCCTTCGAGAAGGGCCCGATCTCGCCGCGCTTCCGCGGCGAGCATGCGCTGCGCCGCTATCCGAACGGCGAAGAGCGCTGCATCGCCTGCAAGCTGTGCGAAGCCATTTGCCCGGCGCAGGCCATCACCATCGAGGCCGGCCCGCGCCGCAACGACGGCACCCGCCGCACCGTGCGCTACGACATCGACATGGTGAAGTGCATTTATTGCGGCCTCTGCCAGGAGGCCTGTCCGGTCGACGCCATCGTCGAAGGTCCGAACTTCGAATTCGCGACCGAGACCCGCGAGGAACTGTTCTATGACAAGGCCAAGCTGCTCGCCAATGGCGACCGCTGGGAACGCGAGATCGCGAAAGCGATCGAGCTCGACGCGCCGTACCGGTGAGATGAGAGCATGATCCTTCCCGCGCTGTTCTTCTATCTCTTCGCCGGCGTTTGTGTCGCGTCGGYGGTGATGGTGATTGTCTCGCGCAATCCCGTGCACTCCGTGCTGTACCTGATCCTGGCCTTCGTCAACGCCTCCGGCCTGTTCGTGCTGATGGGCGCCGAATTCCTCGCGATGATCCTGATCGTCGTCTATGTCGGCGCCGTCGCGGTGCTGTTCCTGTTCGTGATCATGATGCTCGACGTCGACTTCCTCGAGCTGCGCGAGGGCTTCATCGAGTACCTGCCGGTGGGCCTCGTGATCGGCGGCATCTTCCTGTTCGAACTGCTGCTCACCGTCGGCTTCTGGGTCATCAACCCCGGCGTCTCCAAGACGATCACGGCGGCGATCCCGACCAATGTCAGCAACACCGAGGCGCTCGGGCTCGTGCTCTATACGAAGTACATCCACTACTTCCAGCTCGCGGGCATGGTGCTGCTGGTCGCCATGATCGGCGCCATCGTGCTGACGCTGCGCCACAAGGCGAACGTGAAGCGGCAGGACATCAACGTTCAGAATGCACGCACGCCCGAGATGGCGATGGCGATGCGCAAGGTGGCGTCGGGGCAGGGGCTCCAGGACAGCGACGCGGCGGAGTGGGTGAAATGACGATCGGGCTCGGACATTATCTGGCGGTCGGCGCGATCCTGTTCACGCTCGGGATCCTCGGCATCTTCCTGAACCGCAAGAACATCATCGTCATCCTGATGTCGATCGAGCTGATCCTGCTCTCGGTCAACATCAACCTCGTCGCATTCTCGACCTTCCTCGGCGACATCGTCGGCCAGGTCTTCGCATTGCTGGTGCTGACGGTTGCGGCTGCGGAAGCCGCGATCGGTCTCGCCATCCTGGTGGTCTATTTCCGCAACCGCGGCTCGATCGCGGTTGAGGACGTCAATCTGATGAAGGGCTGAGCTCAGTCATGGTTCAGGCGATTGTCTTTCTGCCTCTGCTGGGCGCCATCCTTGCTGGCCTGATCGCGCTGTTCGGCGCGCATGCCCGCCACCCCTCGGGCGACGCGGTCGAGCATCACGGCGATCATGGCCACGGCGACGCGCATGCGTCGGCGGCCCATGACGACCATGGTCACGACGATCACGCTCCCGATGACCATGGCCATGGCCCGGTCGAGCCGCCGGCCGCGGGCTCGCGGGGCGCCGAGCTGATCACGACCGCGCTGCTGTTCGTCTCGGCGGCGCTGTCCTGGATGACGCTGGTCGATGTCGGCTTCATGCACCACGACATGCGCATTCCGCTGTTGCCCTGGATCATGTCTGGCGACCTCCAGGTCTACTGGACGCTGCGGGTCGACACGCTCACCGCCGTGATGCTGGTGGTGGTGACGACCGTGTCCTCGCTCGTGCACCTCTATTCCATCGGCTACATGGRCGAGGATCCGTATCGGCCGCGCTTCTTCGGCTATCTCTCGCTGTTCACCTTCGCCATGCTGATGCTGGTGACGGCCGACAACCTCGTGCAGCTGTTCTTCGGCTGGGAAGGCGTGGGTCTCGCGAGCTATCTCCTGATCGGCTTCTGGTACCAGAAGCCGTCGGCGAACGCGGCGGCGATCAAGGCCTTCGTGGTCAACCGCGTCGGCGATTTCGGCTTCGCGCTCGGCATTTTCGCGATCTTCATGCTGACGAGCTCGACCGATTTCGAGACCATCTTCCATGCAGCTCCGAGCCTGACCGGCAAGACCATCGACTTCCTCGGCTGGCACGCCGACGCGCTGACCCTGACCTGCCTCCTGCTGTTCATGGGCGCGATGGGCAAGTCGGCGCAGTTCCTGCTGCACACCTGGTTGCCGGACGCGATGGAAGGCCCGACCCCGGTCTCCGCGCTGATCCACGCGGCGACCATGGTCACCGCCGGCGTGTTCATGGTGGCGCGCCTGTCGCCGCTGTTCGAACTCGCCCCGAACGCGCAGGCCGTCGTGATGTTCTTCGGCGCCACCACGGCGTTCTTCGCCGCGACCATCGGCCTCGTCCAGAACGACATCAAGCGCATCGTCGCGTACTCGACCTGTTCGCAGCTCGRCTACATGTTCGTGGCGATGGGAGCAGGGGCCTATTCGGTCGGCATGTTCCACCTGTTCACGCACGCCTTCTTCAAGGCGCTGCTGTTCTTGGGTTCCGGCTCGGTGATCTACGCGATGCACCACGAGCAGGACATCCGCAACATGGGCGGCCTCTGGCGCAAGATCCCCTACACCTATGCGGTGATGGTGATCGGCACGCTGGCGCTCACGGGCTTCCCGCTCACGGCGGGCTATTTCTCCAAGGACGCCATCATCGAGTCCGCCTACGCCTCGCATAATCCGTTCGCGATGTACGGCTTCCTGATGACGGTCGTCGCCGCCGGCCTGACCTCGTTCTACTCCTGGCGCCTGATCTTCAAGACCTTCCACGGCGAGCCCCATGACGAGCATCACTACGAGGCCGCGCATGAGGCTCCGCTCTGGATACTGATCCCGATCGGCGTTCTCGCGGTCGGCTCGATCGTCGCGGGCTTCCCGTTCAAGGAGCTGTTCGCCGGTCACGGCGTCGAGGAGTTCTTCCGCGAGTCCGTGAAGATGAACCCGCACATCATCGAGGAGATGCACCACATCCCCGAGACCATCGCCATCCTGCCGACGGTGATGATGGTGCTGGGCTTCCTGGTGTCGTATCTGTTCTACATCCGCCGGCCGTATCTGCCGGTCGAGCTCGCGAACACGCAGCCGATGCTGTACCAGTTCCTGCTCAACAAATGGTACTTCGACGAGCTCTACGAGGTCATCTTCGTCCGTCCGGCGAAGTGGATCGGCTATCAGCTCTGGAAGAAGGGCGATGGCTTCATCATCGACGGTCTCGGTCCCGACGGTATCTCGGCCCGCGTGCTGGACGTCACCCGCAACGTGGTGAAGATCCAGACCGGCTATCTCTATCACTACGCGTTCGCCATGCTGATCGGCGCCGCCGGCCTGATCACCTGGTTCATGTTCGGCTTTGGAGGCCAGTAAATGACAACCTGGCCAATCCTTTCGGTCACGACGTTCCTGCCGCTGGTTGGCGCGCTGATCGTCTATCTCAGCCGAGGCGATGACGAGGCGGCTCGGCGCAATGCGCGCTGGATCGCGCTGTGGACCACGCTGATCACCTTCGCGGTGTCGGTGATCCTGGTGATGCGCTTCGATCCGTCGAGCGCCGACTTCCAGTTCGTCGAGAAGGCGAACTGGCTCGCCACCGGCATCACCTACCACATGGGCGTCGACGGCATCTCGCTGCCGCTGGTGATCCTGACCACCGCCATCATGCCGTTCTGCATCATCGCGAGCTGGAAGGCGATCACCAACCGCGTCCGCGAATACATGATGGCGTTCCTGATCCTGGAAACGCTGATGATCGGCACCTTCTCGGCGCTCGATCTCGTGCTGTTCTACCTGTTCTTCGAGGGCGGCCTGATCCCGATGTTCCTGATCATCGGCGTCTGGGGCGGTCCGCGCCGGGTCTACGCGTCGTTCAAGTTCTTCCTTTACACGCTGCTCGGCTCGGTGCTGATGCTGCTCGCCATCATGGCGCTGTACTGGAACGGCGGCACCACCGACATCCCGACCCTGATGCACACCGCCGTGCCGCGATCCCTGCAGACCTGGGCGTGGCTCGCCTTCTTCGCGTCGTTCGCGGTGAAGATGCCGATGTGGCCGGTGCACACCTGGCTCCCCGACGCCCACGTCGAGGCGCCGACCGCGGGCTCGGTGGTTCTGGCCGCGATCCTGCTGAAGATGGGCGGCTATGGCTTCCTGCGCTTCTCGCTGCCGATGTTCCCCCTGGCCTCGCACGACTTCGCGCCGCTGATCTTCACGCTCTCCGCGATTGCGATCATCTACACCTCGCTGGTGGCGCTGATGCAGGAGGACATGAAGAAGCTGATCGCGTACTCGTCAGTGGCGCATATGGGCTTCGTCACCATGGGCATCTTCGCCGGCACCATGCAGGGCGTCGCCGGCGGCGTGTTCCAGATGATCTCGCACGGCATCGTCTCCGGCGCGCTGTTCCTCTGCGTCGGCATCGTCTACGACCGCATGCACACCCGCGAGATCGCGGCCTATGGCGGCCTCGTCAACCGGATGCCGCTCTACGCGCTGACCTTCATGATCTTCACCATGGCCAATGTCGGTCTGCCCGGCACCTCCGGCTTCGTCGGCGAGTTCATGACGCTGCTCGGCACCTTCAAGGTCTCGATCCCGACCGCGTTCTTCGCGACCTTCGGCGTGATCCTGTCGGCCTGCTACGCGCTGTGGCTGTACCGCAAGGTCGTGTTCGGGGCGCTGGTCAAGCCGTCGCTGGCGAGCATGAAGGATCTCACTTTCCGCGAGTGCGTGACGCTGTTCCCGCTGATCGCGCTGACGATCCTGTTCGGCGTCTATCCGAAGCCGGTGCTCGACATGTCGGCAGTCTCGGTCCAGCAACTCGTCAATAATTACAACACCGCTGTGACGGCCGTGAAGGCCGCCGCACTGCTCCAGTGATCGGGCAGGTCAGGATATCGCCATGAGCTTTGAGACTGCAGGTTATCAACTGGCGCCGGTGCTGCCCGAGATTGTGCTCGCGGTCGGCGCCATGGCACTCTTGATGCTGGGGGCCTATCGCGGGCAGGAGACCACCAAGACCGTCACGACGCTTTCGGTCCTGCTGCTGGTCGTGGTCGGCGTGCTCGTCTACGCACAGCCTGCGGGCAAGCACGTCACCTTCGGCGGCAGCTTCATCGTCGACGATTTTGCCCGCTTCATGAAGATCCTGGCCCTGATCGGCTCGGCGGTGACGCTGGTGCTGTCGACCGAGTTCCTGTCGGACCCGTCGCGCCGGATCTTCGAATACGCGATCCTGGTGCTGCTCTCGACGCTCGGCATGATGGTGCTGATCTCGGCCGGCGACTTGATCTCGCTCTATCTCGGCCTCGAGCTGATGTCGCTCGCGCTCTATGTCGTGGCGGCCTCGAACCGCGACAACGCCAAGTCGACCGAAGCCGGCCTGAAGTACTTCGTGCTCGGCGCGCTGTCCTCGGGCATGCTGCTCTACGGTTCCTCGCTGGTCTACGGCTTCACCGGCACGGTCAGCTTCACCGGCATCGCGGCGGCCGCGACGGTCTCGAATATCGGCCTGGTGTTCGGCCTGGTCTTCCTGCTCGCCGGCCTCTGCTTCAAGGTCTCGGCCGTGCCGTTCCACATGTGGACGCCTGACGTCTACGAGGGCGCGCCGACGCCGGTCACCGCCTTCTTCGCCTCGGCGCCGAAGGTGGCCGCGCTCGCCGTTTTCACGCGCGTCACGCTGACCGCGTTCCCCGGCATCGTCTCGCAGTGGCAGCAGATCCTGGTGTTCGTGGCGATCGCCTCGATGGCGCTCGGCTCTTTCGCCGCGATCGGCCAGTCCAACATCAAGCGCCTGATGGCTTATTCCTCGATCGGCCACATGGGCTTTGCCCTGGTCGGCCTCGCCTCCGGCACCGTCGAGGGCGCGCAGGGCGTCTTGATGTACATCGTGATCTATGTGGCGATGACGCTCGGCTCGTTCTCGGTCATTCTGGCGATGAAGCGCAACGGCCAGGCCGTCGAGAAGATCAGCGATTTCGCCGGTCTGTCGCGGACCAATCCGCTGCTCGCCTTCATGTTCGCGATGCTGCTGTTTTCGCTCGCCGGAATCCCGCCGCTCGCCGGCTTCTTCGCCAAATGGTACGTCTTCGTCGCCGCCATCAAGGCGAACCTGTTCACGCTCGCCGTCATCGGCGTGTTGACCAGCGTCGTGGGCGCCTACTACTACCTGACCATCGTCAAGACGATGTACTTCGACGAGCCGGCCGGTCAGGTCGATCCGGTGCGCGTCGAGGTGAAGACTGTGCTGGCTGTCTTTGGCCTGTTCAACATCCTCTTCGCGCTGTTCGCGGGCCCGGTGGTGAGCGTCGCCTCCGCCGCGGCAAAGTCGCTGTTTTAGGATGGGGTTCGCGCTCGGTCCTCGCGCACTCTCGGCGGGCTACAAGCTCGCAGCTTTCGAACGGACCGGCTCGACCAACACCGACGCCATCGAGCACGCGCGGGCCGGCGAACGCGGCCCGATGTGGTTCGTCACCTCCGACCAGACCGCCGGTCGTGGCCGGCGCCAGCGCGCCTGGATCGCGCCAAAGGGCAATCTCGCCGCCAGCGTCCTCGAGGTGCTGGATATTGCGCCTGCGGTTGCCGCCACCATCGGGTTTGCGGCGGGGCTTGCGGAAGAGGCGGCGCTGGAGAAGGTCAGCCTCGAGGCCGCGCTCCGGCTTGGTCCTGACAGGCCCAGATACGCCCTGAAATGGCCGAATGACGTCCTCGCGGGCGGCAAGAAGCTGGTCGGCATTGGGCTCGAAGCCGAGGCCATCGGCGATCGTCTCGCCGTCGTGGTCGGCATCGGCACCAACGTCGTGGCGGCGCCGGAGGGTACGCCGACGCCAGCCGTGTCACTGGCCGCGCTCGGCGTCCAGATCAGCGCGGAAGAGCTGTTCTCGGCGCTGTCGGACGCCTGGGTCGAGTTCCTCGGCATCTGGGACAATGGCCGCGGCTTTGCGGAGATCCGCAAACTCTGGCTGGAGCGCGCCTGCGGCCTCGGCGAACGGGTCGCGATCAACACGGGAACGATGACGCTGGAAGGCATTTTCGACACCATCGACGACACCGGCTGCCTGATCGTCCGCACCGTTGACGGCCGACGCCTGCCGGTGGCGGCCGGCGAGGTGTTCTTCGGCTCGGCCGCCTCCGTGGGAGCTGCGTGATGGCGAAGCCTGACGAACTGGTATTTGCGCCGCTCGGCGGCGTCGGCGAGATCGGCATGAATTTGTCGATCTACGGCCTCGGCAACCGCCAGCAGCGCGCCTGGCTGGCGGTCGATCTCGGCGTCTCCTTCGGCGACGAGGAGCATCTGCCGGGCATCGACCTGATCATGCCCGACATCAGCTTCCTGGAGAAGGAACGCAAGAACCTGATGGGTCTCGTGCTGACCCACGCCCATGAGGACCATTTCGGCGCCATCATCGACCTCTGGCCGAAGCTGAAATGCCCGATCTATGCCACGCAGTTCAGCGCGGCGCTGTTCGAGGCCAAATGCGCCGCCGAGCGCAACGCGCCGAAAATCCCGGTGACGGTGGTGCCGTCGGGCGGCCGCGTCGATATCGGGCCGTTCAACGTCGAGTTCATTCCCGTCGCGCATTCGATCCCGGAAGCGCACGCGCTGGCGATCCACACTGACGTCGGCACGGTGCTGCACACCGGCGACTGGAAGATCGACCCGACCCCGACGCTCGGCAGCCCGACCGACGAGAAGCGGCTACGGGAACTGGGCGAGGAGGGCGTGCTCGCCCTGATCGGCGATTCCACCAACGCCGTGCGTGACGGCCGCTCGCCCTCGGAAGCCGAGGTCGCGCGAACCATCATCGATCTGGTCAAGGCCGCCAAGGGCCGCGTCGCGGTGACGACCTTCGCCTCCAACGTCGCGCGCATCAAGGCCGTCGCTGCCGCGGCCAGGGCTGCCGATCGCGAGGTCGTCGTGGTCGGCCGCGCCATGGAGCGCGTGGTGCAGGTCGCGCGCGAGACCGGTTATCTCGACGGCGTGCAGAACTTCCGCTCGCCCGAGGTCTACGGCCATCTTCCGCAGGACAAGGTGCTGGCGCTGTGCACCGGCAGCCAGGGCGAGCCGCGCGCGGCACTGGCGCGCATCGCCAATGACGACCATCCCGAGATCACGCTCAACCGCGGCGACAGCGTGATCTTCTCCTCGCGCACCATCCCGGGCAACGAGAAGGCCGTCGGCTCGATCATCAACAATCTGGTGCTGCAGGGCGTCGAGGTCCTTACCGACCGCGACCATCTGGTCCACGTCTCCGGCCATCCCCGCCGCGACGAATTGCGCGACATGATCGCCTGGACCAAGCCGCAGCTCCTGATCCCCGTCCATGGCGAGGCGCTGCACCTGAACGAGCATGCCAAGCTCGCGCGCGCCGCCGGCGTGCCGCGCGTCCTGGTCGTTCGCAACGGCGACCTGATCAAGCTCGGCCCGGGTGATCCCGGCATCATCGGCGAGGTGCCCTCCGGCCGGATCTACAAGGACGGCACGATCTTGGAGGACTCCAAGTCCCGCGCCGTGGTCGAGCGCCGCCGCATGGCTTTCTCCGGCTGCGCCTTCGTCGCGGTCGCGATGACGGAGCAGGGCGAGCTTGCCGACGATCCCGAGGTCGATCTCGTCGGCATTCCCGAGAAGAACCGGGACGGCGAGCCCTTCGACGACCTCGTCTTCGATGCCGTGGTCTCCACCATCGAGGGCCTGCCGAAGGCCCGCCGCCGCGATGCGGATGCGCTGGCTGAGTCGGTGCGACGCGCTGTCCGGGCCGTCATCAACGAACATTGGGGCAAAAAGCCCCCCTGTCTGGTACACGTCCTGACGGTGTAGTTGAGCATGGTCTTCGGATCATGCGCTGAGGGAGAAGAAACATGCTGGGTCGCCTCAACCACGTCGCGATCGCGACCAAGGACGCCGTCAAGTCCGCGAAGATCTATGGCGCGGCGTTCGGGGCGCAGATCTCGGAGGCGGTCGCGCTGCCCGAGCATGGCGTCACCACCGTGTTCGCGACGCTGCCCAATACCAAGATCGAGTTCATCGAGCCGCTCGGCGAGGCCTCGCCGATCGCGAAGTTCCTCGAGCGCAATGCCGACGGCGGCATCCACCATATCTGCTACGAGGTCGTCGACATCATCGCCTCGCGTGACACGCTGGTGAAGGAGGGCGCGCGGGTGCTCGGCGACGGCGTGCCGAAGATCGGCGCCCACGGCAAGCCGGTGCTGTTCCTGCACCCGAAGGATTTTTCCGGGGCGCTGGTCGAAATCGAGCAGGCGTAGGGCGCCGGATCATGGCCATCCAGATATCGACCGCGCTTGCGATCTACTTCGTCATCTGGTGGATCGCGCTGTTTCTGACGCTGCCGTTCGGCGTGCGCAGCCAGCACGAGGACGGCGTCGGCGCGCCCGGCACCGACCCCGGCGCACCGGTCCTGACGCGGATGAGAGGCAAGCTGATCTGGACCACGATCATCTCGGCGATCATCTACGGGATCGGCATCGCGGCCTATCATGCCGGCTATCTTTCGATCGAGCGCTTGTCCAAATTGATGGGAATGCCGTTCTAGACGTTTTTGCCGGCAATATTGTTTTGGGGGAAACGAATGACTTTTCAGCGGATCGTCATCGCGCTTCTGGTGTTGATCGTCGCCGGCCTTGGCGCCATCGGCTATTTCGAGTGGAAGATGGCCGTGCAGGTCCGAACGCTGAAGGCGTTCGTCGAGGGCTCTGTCTTCAACGAAGCCGTGATGGCCTGCGAGCAGGCCAAGAGCTCGACGCCGTTTCGATGGAACGGGGGCAAGAGCACCTCGGTGATCGGCCTGAACTCGGTCAAGCTGGACAAATACACCGTCAGCGCCAGCTACACGCTGGTGGCGGACAGCGTCTATTGTGATTACGATCCCATCAAAAGAAAGGCCGAGATCGGCTCGAGCTTCCTTGAGCGGGAGTAACGATCCGGCCATGCCAAGAGCATGATCCGGAAACGTGCGAAGCGGTTTTCCGATAAGATCATGCTCAAATACCATGGGGTGGGATCGTCATGGCCGAAGTGGGGGACTACCGGATTCTGCATGAGGCGGCCTTGCGGGACCATCTCGCGGGCATATCCGACCTGAAGGCACTCATCGGCGGCGAGCCAGCCGCCTGGGTCATCACCGAGGTCGGCGACGGCAATCTCAATCTCGTCTTCATCGTCAAGGGCGCGCGCGGCGGCGTCGCGGTGAAGCAGGCGCTGCCCTACGTCCGCCTCGTCGGCGAGAGCTGGCCGCTGCCGCTGTCGCGGGCCCATTACGAATATCTCGCCTTGTCGAAGCAGGCCCAGCTCGCGCCCGGTCTCGTGCCGGCGCTGCTGCACCACAACGAGACGCTGGCGCTGACGGTAATGGAGCTGCTTGAGCCCCACACCATCATGCGCAAGGGGATGGTCGCCGCAACGCAATATCCCGGTTTCGTGGACGACATCACCACCTTCATGGCGCGCACCCTGTTCTTCACCTCCGACCTCGCGCTGTCGGCGGCCGAGAAGAAGCAGGGCATCGCCGCCTTTGCCGGCAACCACGCGCTCTGCAAGATCACCGAGGACCTGATCTTCACCGATCCCTACCGCATTGCCGAGCAGAACCGGTGGACTGCGCCTTATCTCGACCGCCTGGCCGCAGGGCTGCGCGATGACATGGAGCTGCATGTCGCGATCTCCCGGCTGAAGCTGAAGTTCATGGCAAGTCCCGAGGCGCTGCTCCACGGCGATCTCCACACCGGCTCGATCATGGTGACGGAGAGCCAAACGCGGGTGATCGACCCCGAATTCGCGTTCTACGGCCCGATGGGATTCGACGTCGGCGCCGTGCTTGCGAACCTCCTGATGGCCTATTTCGCCTCCGCCGGCCACGAGCGCACGCCGGGTGAGCGGCAGGCGTTCGAAAGCTGGGTACTGGAGACGGTCGAGCAGGTCTGGAACGAGTTCGCCCGCAAGTTCCTCGATCTCTGGCGCGCTGGCGCCACCGGCGATGCCTATCCGGCATCGCTCTTTGCCGGCGAGAAGGGCGCTGCATGCCTGGAAGCCGAGCGGCAGGCTTACATGCAGCGGCTATTCACTGACACCGTCGGCTTCGCTGCCGCCAAAACCCTCCGCCGTATCTTCGGCCTGGCCCACAACATCGACTTCGAGCTGATCGAGGACCCGCGGAGGCGGGCGATCAGCGAGGCGCGCGCGGTGCGGCTGGCGAGGGCGATGATGGTGGAGGCGGGGGCATTTCCGAACATCTCGGACGTCACCGGCGCAGCGCGAAAACTGCGCGATTGGCAGCCGGAGTTTGCGAACGGCTAGAGGCCGATGCGCTTCAATAAAGCCGCATCGGCAGCAGGACGCCGTCCGTGCCGGCCAGCAGGCCCCAGGTCTCGTTGGCCGCGACCTCGAACTCCCGGATCTGGACCGTGCCGCCCTCGACCTTGAGGGTGACCTTGTACTTGCCGGGCGGCAGATCGATCTTTTGGCTGTCCGGTATTTCGGCTGCGGCGGAGTCGGAGTGCGCCAGTTTCTCGCCGGCGTGCGCCGCCAGCTTGACGGTTTGGTCGGCGACGGTGATGACCGCCGCCTCGTCCGACTTGTTGCCGAGCATCAGCTTTGCCTGCCTCGGCCTCGGCAGGAGGCCGGCATCCGCGATACCCGGCTTGCGCAGCGAAAGTTCGGCGATTGTCCTGTCGTCCTGACGGGAAAGCCGGAGCAGGACCGGACCACGGGCCGTCGTGAAGGTGATCACGGCCCGGTCCGGTTCGACCACCGTCTCGATCCAGCCACGCTTGCCGAGCTCGGCGCGATAGAAGCCGAGCACAGCCGCGAGATCGCGCGGGGTCTCGGCGTAGACCGACGTGATGAACGGCGAATTCTTCGCCGTAGCGATGCTCCAGCTCTCGGGCAGTGGCAGGCCGGTGCCCTGGGAAACCCTGGCTTCGAAGCCCGCACCTGCGCCCCGTGCGACCGCTCTGACGGGGATGCTCAGCAGTCGTTCGACGAAATTATCCGGAGTGTCATGGCCCCGGACCGCCCATCACGTTTCGTCAAGATAGTCGTTCACGCCGGTGGTGCGACTCCAGCTGAACCGGATGCTGTCCGCCTCGCTGTACCTGCCGAGGCTGGCCGCGACCGGGCTTGCCAGCACGGCCGTGGCGGCGAGCAGTCCGCCCGCGAGCAAGATACCTAGCGTTCGGCGATTCATTTTTTCCGCGATCCCTGGGGCTCAGATAACGATCCTGAGCTTGGTCGCGTTGATCACGAAAAATGTTCACTGCTCTTGGTCGCTCATGATGCACCGCAATCGGCGGCTTGCACCGCTTGGGACGCAACCTGGCCTCCGAGGGTYTCGCGAGCGCCGCGTTCCGGAACCCGTCGCCATCAAAACGAAGCTTGCGTTCGACGGGCTACGAATGATCAAATCCCTAATCGGAATACCTGCGTTGTTGGGGGACACATGATGTTCAGGATGATCGCGATCGTCGCTGGTTTGGGGCTGGCGCTCGCCACCTCGGCGGAGGCCCAGGCGCCGCGCAAGGGYGGAACCATCCGCATGACGGCGCCCTACGGTTCGAGTTTCACGAGCCTCGATATTCACACCACGCAGCGCGCCCAGGACGAGATCTACGCCAAGGCGCTGCACCGGTCGCTCTACATCTGGAATTCCGCGGAGGGCAAGCCGGTTCTGGAGCTCGCCAAGGAGGACGTGGTCTCGGGCGGCGGTCTCGTTCACACCTTCAAGCTGCGCGACGACGCCTATTTCCACAACG
Organism: Bradyrhizobium sp. 2TAF36; assembly: GCF_052114925.1. Lineage (NCBI taxonomy): Bacteria > Pseudomonadati > Pseudomonadota > Alphaproteobacteria > Hyphomicrobiales > Nitrobacteraceae > Bradyrhizobium > Bradyrhizobium sp. 2TAF36. The sequence continues at coordinate 20,289 of NZ_JBFRFR010000062.1, forward strand.
GCCGCAAGATGACCGCCGACGACGTCATCTGGTCCTACAACCGCATCATGGACGGCACCAAGGCCTATCCCGGCGCGCGTTTTGTTCGTGTGATCGAGGGCGCGGCCGCGGTCGAGAAGGGCCAGGCCAAGGAGATCTCCGGCCTGAAGAAGATCGACGACTTCACCCTCGAGATGAAGCTGACCGAGAAAGTCGATCCGGGCTTCTATTTCTTCACCGCGCTGACCTCGATCTATCCCGCCGACGAGGCCGCCAAGGAGAGCTTTATCCAGAAGCCGATCGGTCTCGGGCCCTTCAAATTCGTCGAGCACGTGCCGGGATCGCGCATCGTTCTGGAGCGGTGGGACCGGTTCTACAAGCCCGGCAAGCCCTACGCCGACAAGGTCATCGTGTCGATCATGGGTGAGGCCGCGGCGCGCGATGTCGCCTTCCGCAACAAGGAGATCGACACCTCGGTGCTCGGGCCCGCCCAGTATGTCGCCTATCAGTCGGACGCCGACCTCAAGGGCACCATCGTCGAAGTCGCCGAGGTCTTCACGCGCTATATGGGCATGAATCCCTCGTTCAAGCCGTTCACCGACAAGCGCGTCCGGCAGGCGATCAACTACGCGATCGATACCGACCTGATCATCAGCAAGCTGGTCAAGGGCAAAGCCTATCGCGCCACCAGCTGGCTGCCGTTGACATCTCCAGCCTACGACAAGGCGATGAAGCCTTACCCCTACGATCCCGCCAAGGCCAAGCAGCTGCTCGCGGAGGCCGGCTATCCGCAGGGCTTCGAGTTCGAATGGACCACCAGCCAGAATGAAAGCTGGGGCCTGCCGATCGTCTCGGCCGTGATCCCGATGCTGGACAAGGTCGGCATCAAGGCGAAGGTCAAGCAGGTCGAAACCGCGGTGCTGGCCGAGGTGGTGCGCAGCGGCGACTACCAGGCCTTCATCTATTCCCAGGCGACCGGCCCGGATCCCCTGGCCGCGCTCAAATGCTTCCACTCCTCGACGCCGCAGCCGGCCTGCAACTACATGAACTACAAGAATGCCGACTTCGACAAGCTGATCGATGCGGCAGGGCAGGCCGACGATCCCGCAAAGCGCACCGAGCTGCTGCAAAAGGCCAATGCGCTGCTCTATGAGGAAGCGCCGGTCTGGTTCTTCAACTACAACAAGGCGGTCATGGCGGTGCAGCCGTGGCTCAAGGGCGTTCAGCTCAATGCGACGGAGCTGACCCATCAGAACGTCGAAGACCTCTGGGTCGGCGAGACCTCGCCCGCGAAGTGACACGCGCTCTCGCGCTCCCTCCATCGCGACGAGCGGTGGGGGGAGAGAGGAAAAGCCTGGATGCTCTCGTTCCTGCTCCGCCGTCTTCTGCAAACCATTCCGACCGTGCTCGCTGTCGTGCTGCTGGTCTTCGTGCTGTTCAGCGTCGTTCCCGGCAGCATTGTCTCGAGCATGAGCGACGACAGCGATCCCCAGGTCGAGCTGCGCATGAAGAAGCAGCTCGGCCTCGACGATCCCCTCTATTGGCGTTTCGGCGCCTACATCGCCAAGCTCGCGACCGGTGACTTCGGCACCTCGTTCCGGACCCGCGAGCCTGTCACGACCATGATCGCCAAACGGGCCTGGCCGACGCTGCAGCTCATCTTCACGGCCATGACGTTTGCGATTTTGATCGGTGTTCCCCTTGGTTTCATCGCAGCGCTAAAACCCGGGGGCATCGTCGATACGCTTGCCATGGTGCTGGCGGTGTCGGGCCTTTCCATTGCCAAATTCTGGCTCGGATTGGTGCTGATGTATCTGTTTGCGTTGAAGCTCGGCTGGCTGCCGAGCTTCGGCTATGGCGATGGAGGGCTGAAATATCTGCTTCTGCCGGCCGTGACGCTTGGCGTCTCGCCGATGGCGCTATTTGCCCGCACGACGCGCGCTGCGGTCCTCGAGATCATGACCGCTGATTTCGTCCGCACCGCGCGCTCGAAGGGCATGAGCGAGACGCGTGTCGTGAAGTGGCATGTGATGCGCAATGCGCTCGTCATCATTCTCACCACCGTCGGCCTTCAGTTCGGCGGGTTGATGGGGCAGGCGGTCGTGGTCGAGAAACTGTTCTCCTGGCCGGGCATCGGTTCGCTGCTGGTCGACAGCGTGCTCCAGCGTGACATTCCCGCCGTCCAAGGCTCCATTCTCGTGGTGGTGCTGGCCTTTCTCGCGATCAATCTGCTGATCGACGTGCTCTACGGCGTGATCGATCCCAGGATCAGATACGCATGAAGCTCCGCGCCAATCTCATCATCGGCGGCGCGCTGTTCGCGCTTGCGATCCTGGTCGGCCTGCTCGCGCCCTGGCTGGCGCACACCGATCCCGTCCTCGACGCTAACCTCATGAACGCGGAGGAGCCTCCGAGCTGGACCTGGTGGTTCGGCACCGACGACCAGGGCCGCGACATCTATTCCCGCGTCGTCTACGGCGCCCGCGTCTCGCTGACCGTTGGCATCGTCTCGCAGCTCATCAACAGCGTCATCGGCGTCGCGCTCGGCTTGAGCGCGGGCTATTGGGGCGGCTGGTGGGACGATTTCGTCAACGGCCTGACCAATCTGATGCTCGCGATCCCCTCGCTGATCTTCGCGCTCGCCATCATGGCGGTGCTTGGCCCCGGCCTCACGAGCCTGCTGATCGCGCTCGGCCTGACCAACTGGTCCTTCACGTGCCGGATCGCCCGCGCGTCGGCGCTGTCGCTCCGGAGCCAGGGCTATGTCCAGGCGGCAACCGTGCTCGGCTACGGCGATCTGCGGATCATGATCACGCAGCTGCTGCCGAACATGCTCGGCCCCATCGTCGTCATCGGCACGCTGGGCATGGGCAGCGCGGTCCTGTCGGAAGCCGCATTGTCGTTCCTCGGCCTCGGCGTCCGCCCGCCCTTTCCGAGCTGGGGCAGCATGTTGTCGGACGCCCGCGACCAGATCACGACGGCGCCGTGGCTCTCGGTGTTTCCGGGCCTTGCCATCTTCCTGACGGTGCTCGGCCTGAACCTGCTCGGCGACGGCCTGCGTGACATTCTCGATCCCCAGTCGCGGAGCCGGCGGACATGACCGGCGCGCCGCTGATTGAAGTCGAGGATTTGCGCATCGATCTCGACGACGGAGCAAGGCGCGTTGCGGCGGCCGAGGGCATTTCATTCCGGATCGATCGCGGCGAGACATTCGGGCTGGTCGGCGAATCCGGCTGCGGCAAGAGCATCACGGCGCTCGCCTTGATCGGCCTGTTGCGGCAGCCGTTGTCCATCGGCGGCGGCGTCATCCGGTTTGAGGGACGGGAGATCCAGCACCTTTCCGCGGCCAGGCAGCGGGAGCTGCGCGGCAATCGCATCGCCATGATCTTCCAGGAGCCGATGACGGCGCTGAACCCGGTCTCGCCGGTGGGGCGGCAGATCGCCGAGATGTTCGTGCTGCACAAGGGCAAGAGCTGGCGGGAAGCCAACCAGCTCGCGGTCGAGGCGCTGGCGAGCGTCCGCGTCCCCGCACCGGAGCGGCGCGTCAACGATTACCCGCACCAGCTGTCCGGCGGCATGCGTCAGCGCGTCATGATCGCCATCGCCCTCGCATGCGGTCCGGACCTCCTGATCGCCGACGAACCGACCACCGCGCTCGACGTGACCGTGCAGGCCGAAATCATCGAGCTGATGCGCAATCTGTGCGCCGAGAGGGGGACGGCGATCCTGATGATCAGCCACGATCTCGGCCTCGTGGCCAATGTCTGCCGCCGTGTCGCCGTCATGTATGCCGGCCGCATCGTCGAGGAGCGCGGCTCCGCCGATATTTTCCGGGCGCCTTCGCATCCCTATACGCAGGGCCTGGTCGCCTCGCTGCCGCGGCTGGGCAGTCGGGCCGCGCTTGGCCGCACCAGGCTCAAGGAGATCGCGGGCGTGGTTCCAGCCATCACGAATTTCCCGGATGGCTGCCGGTTCAATCCGCGCTGTACGCAGGCCACCGAGATCTGCCGCACGGTTGCGCCGCAGACGGATTTGCTGGAGGCCGGCGGTTTCGTCCGGTGTTACCACCATGCATGAGCCGCAAGCCATGCAGGGGGAAGCGAGGCCGGACGACGACCTCATTCTCAGCATCGAGGATCTCGCGGTTCATTTTCCGATGGGGGGCGGCTGGCTCGGCCGCGGCCGGCGGGTGCTCCGTGCCGTCGACGGAGTCGATCTCAGGCTGAGACGAGGCGAATGCCTCGGCCTTGTCGGCGAGTCCGGCTCGGGCAAGTCGACGGTCGCATTGTCGATCCTGGGTCTGTTGACGCCGACGCGCGGTCGCATCGTGCTGGACGGGCAGGTGGTGACGAACAGGCAATCCGGCGACCGAAAGTCGCTTGCCCGCACCGTGCAGATCGTCTTTCAGGATCCCTACGCCTCGCTCAACCCACGCCAGACCGTCCGCCGCACGCTGGAAGATCCCCTGCGTGTGCATGGTGTGACCGCAAAAAGCGAGATCGAGGACCGCGTTGCGACGATGCTGCGGCATGTCGGCCTGCGGCCGGAACAGGCCGACCGCTATCCGCATGAATTCTCCGGCGGCCAGCGCCAGCGCATCGGGATTGCGCGCGCCCTGATCCTCAATCCCAGGATCGTCATCTGCGACGAGCCCGTATCGGCGCTCGACGTCTCGATCCGCGCCCAGATCATCAACCTGCTGCTGGAATTGAAGGACACGCTCGGTCTTTCCTACATCATGATCAGCCACGACCTCGGCGTCGTCGAGCACATGAGCGACCGCGTCGCCGTCATGTATCTCGGCCGGATCGTCGAGAATGGCCACTGGCGCGAAATCTTCGAACGGCCGGCGCACCCCTACACGCAGGCCCTGATCGCCGCCATCCCCGATCCGCTGCGTCATGCGCCGCTAGCAACGACGGGGGGCGACCTTCCCAATCCGCTCAATCCGCCGAACGGATGCGCCTTCAGCCCGCGTTGCCGGTACGCGGAGGCCGTGTGTCGCCACGAGCCCGGTCCGGTGCTGGAAACGCGCGCCGATGGACATGAGGTGAGGTGCTGGCGGGCTGACGAGATTGCGGGGCAGACGCAATTGGCTTCGACCGAGGGCGGGCATCCCTAGGGATGGAAGGCGCGTCCGTCGCGGTCAAAAGCGTCGCTCCAGCGGCCCGCTAGCCACGTCCGGTTTGTCCTGACAGGCGGACGATTTTTGGGATCCGCCCATGGGCAATCGCCTGGGGTTGATCCTTGGCGCGGTCCAATCGCGTACCGCCCTATTTTCATGTGTGCTACATGGTTGGGTAGCAAAATGTAGCAGGAAAGGCAGATCATGACTGACGATCAGGTCAATCTCGTCGTTCGGCACCTTTGCGAGCAATTGCACTTGGCGCTCCGGTTGAAGGGCAGCGAAGCACATCCACCAAACGCCAAGGATATTGGATTCGATCCGGCCTCTGTGAGAACCGTATTGCTGACCGGCTTGCGTTCGGCGGGTGTCACGACCCACCACGAGGCGGTCGGGAAGAGCGAAGAGCCGCCGTGGTCCTAAACACAAAACGCGGGACAGAGGCCCCGCGCCGATGTCTCAGCTGGGTCAGCAGCAGACAAATCCACGACAGCGTCCATAGGTCCGTTAAGGGCCAACAACCGACGTTCGATATATCGTCCGTTCGCATCTCGGAACCGCGTTGCGGACGCCGTAGTTAACTGCTCGATTGTATTCGCTTGACAAACGGCGGTCTCCACTGACCATCGAGGATATTGCTCTCGCCCAGTGGACGCGGATGTAAAGCGAGAACTGGCCACTCGCAGGCGGCCAGTTGCTCTCTTTGTCTACTTGTCTACGCTCTGTGATTTTGGCACCAGCGCGCAGCGTCAACCAACCGTCCCGACATCGAACGTTCGCTTCGCAGGGAACGTTGGCGGCATCTTGCCGCTCGCCTCAGCGCCAGGTTGCCGGTTCGCAGGGAGGCTTATTAAACGGACCTCCGGCATAACTGCCAACGTCTGGAGCCCGGACACAGTGAACGACGTTAGAGGTGGGGACGACTGCACCGGTTTTGTCGCGCCACGCCGACCTACGCCAGCTTGCCGGTTCGCAGGGAGGCTTATTGAACGGCCCTCCGGCAAAACTGCCAACGTCTGGCGCCCGGATGCAGTGAACAACGCGGGACGGATGGACGGCTGCGCCGTTTTGGTCGTACCACGCGGCCATGGCCGGACTAGCGAACATGGCCGCGGCGATCAATCCTACCGAAGCAAGCTTCCTCATTTGCGCGTCTCCTTATGTGTCAATGATTGAACGACTGACTATCCTTTGCGGCTCATTCCTACCGAAGAGACTGCAAGCAACATTTTGCGGTATCGACTATGCACATCATCAAGGTTGATCTATATCAACTTCGCCCGAATACGGCGGCTGATGACCGCTCTGGGTCAAACTACGAAAAACTCAACCTGAGCAAATTCAGTCCGCTATGCCCTATTTGATCGGACCTCAATGAGGCGTGCCGCCACTTCGCTGATGGGCCCAATTGCAGACAAACTTTGTTGAGGAGCCTTCGAGAAGCTCATCAAAAATCAGCGCCGAGGTCATGCGCTACGGCAGCTACCGACCGCCTCGCCACGCAGTTAGGCGCGGGATCCAACGCGGCACATTGATGCAGAACGCTTCGTATTCCGCGCCGAATGACCTTTTTAGCGTCGGCTCTTCGTAGCCCACGACAAAAAGGTGGAAGGCGAGCCAGACGACTGCGCCGTAGGCGAACAGCCCCCAATCGCCGAACAGGAGCGCCTGGCCGAAAATGACGGCGGCGACCGCCACGTAGATTGGATTGCGCACATAGCGATAGAGGCCGGTAACGACGAGATGTTGGGTCGGGGCGATCGGCGCCGGCGTGCCGAGCCCCTGCAGTGCGAAACGCGCGAATGAATCCACGAGCCCGGCTAAGCTGGCAAGAATTAGCGCGGCGCCGACGAAGCGCGTGAGCTCGACGCCGAGAAACGGCAACCTGAACTCCCAGCGTGAAATCCACCACGGGACCACCCCAGCCACCACGCAGGGCGCGAACACGAAGAAGATGGCGGTGCCGATGACAGCAGCAGTTCTTGGCATAGACACGATCCGTTCCCTACTATTTTAACACACCGCACCGGGAGCGCGTCAGGTCCGCCTTGGGTCATGAACGACAAAGCTTGAACTGAGCACAATAGGTCTGCTTTCGGGCAAATTGCTACCAATCCGCGCTCGTTGTCCTGACAATGAGTGCAGCTAGCGCGCTACGGCGCGGAAGGCCCGGCGCGGACAACACCGGTGTTTCTGCTACAGTGCGATGTTCGAACTTGCGGGGCGGCTGCTTCAAGGGTTGAAATCATGCACAGAGCATCTGGATCATTACTACTTGCCTTCGTTTTTATTCTATTTGCTCCGCAAGTGCGGGCGCAGCAGATTCCGGCCGAAACCGTTCAGGGAATGCTTGCGGCCCAGATACGCACGCAAGGCTTCACTTGCGAAAAGCCACTCGGCGCAAAGAAGAACACGAAGGCGTCTCGACCTGATCGCGACGTTTGGGTTCTTAGATGCAGCAACGCCATGTATAAGATCACGCGGGTTCCCGATATGGCGGCGAAGGTCGAACCGCTGCCGTGAGCTCGGTGGTCTCTACGGGACCAGCGCCATGATGGACTTGTGCCGGTGTTTTGCCCGACGTCTCAAACGTCCTAGCGGCGAGGGCTCAAGCCATGCCTCACGGTCGYCTTAGCTTCCGCTGATGCCGACCAGACGCGGGCGGCGGTTTGCGAGCGGGTTCTCGGCTGGCAGGGCGCGCAGCCAGTCGCGGAAGCTGACGATCTCGGGGCAATCCGCGGTGCCTTCAGGCGCGATCAGCCAATCACCGAGGCCTGATCCCTCATTGACCCGGTCGCAGCGATAGCCCGGATAGCGGCCGAGACCGCGGGCGATCAGCAGCTCGACCTTGCCCTCGACCAACTCGTGCAGGCCGGCCGGCTGCAGCACCCGCAAACCGATCTCCGCATGCGCGCTGCGAAACTCCGCCAATTCGAGCCGGCGCAGGTCGAAGCTGCCATGGACCCCCAACTGCAGCAGCACCGCGCCCGCCGGCTTCAATTGCGAGGTCGCCTCCGCAATGTGGCGAAAACCTTCGGAGACCCCGGGCAGATAGGCCTGACCGGCCGCGGTGAGAATGAGCTGCTTATGCAGCCGCTCGAACAGCTGCACGCCGAGGCGTGCCTCCAGCGCCTTCACCTGCTGTCCCACGGCGGCAGGTGTCACGTGCAGCTCGTGCGCGGCCAGCTTGAAGCTGAGATGCCGGGCGGCGGCCTCAAAAGCGCGGAGCGCGTTGAGCGGGGGAAGGGCGTAGGTCATCGCACCGCAGTTTGACACCGATGGGCCTTGGCCTTGCAATAGATTTTCTTGCGCTGAACCGCAGCAACAATGCTTTGATCGGCGCCGTCATCGCCGGATACGGTCGGCCCGCAATCCGGAGACCCCCCATGCCCCGTCGTTTAGATCATCTCGTCATTTGCGTCCGCGATCTGGAACAGGCCGCGCTGGATTGGCAGCGGCTCGGCTTCAACCTCACGCCGACCGGTGTGCATCCGTTCGGAACCAGCAACCGCCTGGCGCAGTTCGCCGACAATTTTCTGGAGTTGCTGGCCGTCACCGACAATGCGTTGGTGCCGCCAGCCACGCCGGGCCATTTCAGCTTCGCGGCCCACAACCGCGATTTTCTTGCGACCGCCGAGGGAATGTCGATGCTGGTCTTGCACAGCACCGACGCCCATGCCGATGCAGTGCGTTTTAGGGCCGACCGCATCGGCGACTATGCGCCGTTCGATTTCGGCCGCGACGCGGTGCTCCCGGGCGGAGGCACGGCGCGCGTCGCGTTTTCGCTGGCCTTTGCCACCGATCCCGCCATGCCCGGGATCGCGTTCTTCACCTGCCAGCAGCGTCACCCGCCGGAACTGTTCTGGAAGGCGCAGTATCAGCGTCATCCCAACGGCGCGCTCCGCGTGGTCGAGGTGGTGATGTCGGCGGCGGAGCCGGCGGCGCATCGCGATTTCCTCGAGCGCCTCACGGAAGGCACGGCCGAGCTTGCGCCGGGGCGGCTGACGATTGGTGAGCGCGGCAATCATATCACCTTGCTTGGCCCGTCCGAGCTGGCGCGCCGGTTACCGGGCCTCGCGAACAGCGCTTCGCCGCGCTTTTGCGCGGCGCGTCTGGCGGTCGCTGATCTGGATGCGACAGGGCGAACACTGAAACACAACGGCGTCGGCTTCGCGATGACCGGTGCCGTGCTGTTGGTGCCACCCGCCACCGCGCATGGTCTGGCGCTCGAATTCGTCGAACAGGAGGCAAACTGACATGGCTCACATCGTCAACCACAATCCCGCAACGGTCCATCCTCCCGCCGGCGGTTACAGCATGGGACTTGAATTGACGCAGCATCGCCGCCTGTTGTTCGTCAGCGGCCAGGTGCCCGAGAAAACCGACGGCACCGTGCCCGAAGGTTTCGAGGCGCAATGCGCGCAGGCCTGGCGCAACGTGATCGAGGTGCTCGCCGCCGCGGGGCTTGGCGTCGAGCATCTGGTCAAGGTCACCACGTTCCTGACTGACCGGACTCAAGTCGTGACCAACCGCACCATTCGCAGCAAGGCGCTCGGCGAGCATCGACCGGCGCTGACGGTCGTGGTCGTCGAGACCGTTGACAGCAAATGGCTGCTGGAGATCGAGGCGATCGCCGCGGAATGAAGCCGGCTTCGCCAACCTTGCAATGAGCCGTCAGGTGTCCAATGGCTGAGATGATCCATCCCTTCTACCAGACGCATCGGAACGCAATGGAGGCCGCCATGCGCGAGCGGCTCGACCTTGCCGAAGCGATGCTGCGCGAGCGCACTGATCTCACCGACATCGACGGGATCAGGCGGGAGGTGATGGACGAATTCGAGATTGTCCTCACCCAGATGCCCTATGTCGGCGGCGCGGCAAGCCGCATGAGCGATTTCTTCATGCGCCTCATGGGTTTTATGGCCATCAGCCGGGTGCTGCGCCGACATGGCGTGCCGGTACCTGTGATTGGCGAGATCGAGCGAGACACCTACAAGGCGCAATTGCTGACTGCGCCCGAGGCGGAGCGTCTCGCCTCGGGGCGGCAATTCATGTCGCCGGAGAACCAGGCCTTGCTGCGCGAGCAGGCGGCAAGGAGCGTCGCAAAAGCTCATCAGGAAGAGTTTCCGGAAGACTTCGTCTACGATTTCGTAGAGCCGGGTCCGCAAGACAGATTCGAATTCGGCATCAACTACAAGGCCTGCGGCTTCTGCAAGCTCGCAGCGCGCCACGGGGACAAGGACATCCTGCCGAATATCTGCGGCCTCGAATTCGTCGCCTACGCAGCGCGCGGCATCCGCCTGGAGCGCACACAAACATTGGCGGGCGGCGCGAGCCACTGCAATTTCCGCTTCTCGCGGCTCCCGCCGGATGAGGCCGTGAACCCATAAATCGGCCGCGCTCACGGCTCGCGAAAGTCCGCTATGCCTCGGTGGCGATCAAATTGCGCATCGCGTGCCTTGAGCCAAATCAAGGTAGAACTTCAGGCCGGCCATATCCTCAGTGCTTGCCGACGTGGCGATGCAAAGTCGTTGCGGTAGTGTGCCCGTCCTTGCGCTGGATCACGACATTGCAGGGAGATCGCCGATGATGGAGCCGCGCAATCGAGTTGTTCAAGTCAGCCTCTTCGGTGATCCCGAGAGGCTGGAGGTGGTCGACGCTCCCTTGCCGACCGCCAGCCGGGGCGAGCTGCGGGTCCGTGTACTTGCGTCGAGCCTCAACTACACCGAGGTGTTGATCAGGCGCCATCTATACCCGCAAACGATGAGCCTCCGGCCGCCGTTCGTAATGGGCTACGACGTGGTCGGGACAATCGACCAGCTCGGTGAAGGCGTGCACGACTTTCGGATTGGCGACCGCGTGGCCGACATGACGGTGGTCGGGTCAAACGCCGACTATCGAACGCTTCGGGCGAACGACGTGGCCCGCGTGCCGGAGGGCGTAGACGCGGCGGAGGCGGCCACGTTGATCTTGAGCTGGACGACCGCGTACCAGCTTCTGCACCGCGCGGCCCGGGTCCAGCGAGGCCAGCGCGTGCTCGTGCACGGCGCCGCCGGCGCCGTCGGCCAGGCGCTGCTCATGCTCGGGAGACTGGCCGGCATCGAGCTGTGGGGCACCGCGCGCGGCGAGCACATGGCGCTCGTCCGAGAGCTAGGGGCAACGCCGATCGACTACCAGCATGAGGACTTCACGCGGGTCCTGCCGGGCGGGTTCGACGTTATCGTCGACGGCGTTGGCGAAGACGGCTATCGCCGCTCATACGCGGCGCTCAAGCCAGGCGGCCTGCTCTGTGCCATCGGTTTCTCGGCGAGCGTGCAAGCGCAGCGTCGCATGCTCCCTATCGTGATGGAGATCGCGCGCCTTTACCTGTGGAGATTGTTGCCCGGCGGCAAGCGGGCCCGGTTCTACTCGGTAAATGCCATGCGGGCGCGACATCCCACCTGGTTCAAGGAGGACTTGGAGCGGCTGTTCGGGCTTTTGGCCACGGGTGCCATCCGGCCGCGCATCGCCGAGCGGATCTCCTTCGACGAGGTCGCCGATGCTCACCGTCGCCTCGAGACTGGTGGCCTCGAGGGCAAGCTCGTGCTGTGCCCGGACCTCTCGTCGCGACACAACCAGCGCGCCGCCTGAGACGGCGCTCCAGACATGTATCCGCGGGTAGATTCCTGGATTGCTTCGCTGCGCTCGCAATGACGGAGTTTGGGTCGCGGTCCTGAGCCCATCGGCCTTAAAGGCACGGCGCCATGACGACGTTGTGCTCCTGTTTTGCCCGACGTGTCAAACCTCTCTGCGACAAAGACTCAAGCCAATCGAAACCGGATTCTTCAATGATTTGTACTGTGCATGGGGTTGTTTTCGCGTTTTTGTTTTGAGGGCTGCCTACTCCGCCGCTTTTTCCCTGAGCCGCTGCGCGTAGACGTTGATGACCAGCGCCGCCAGCAGGATCAGGCCGCGGATCAGGATCTTCAGGAAGCTGTCGATGTTGACGTGGTCGAGGCCGTTATTGAGGACGCCGAGAACGAAGAGCCCGACGATGGTGTTGCCGATGCCGCCGCGGCCGCCGAACAGGCTGGTACCGCCGACGACGACGGCGGCGATGGAGTCGAGTAGATAAGTGTCGAACTCGTTCTGCTGCGCGCTGCCGAAATGGGCGACGCCGAGCATGCCGCCGATGCCCGAGCACACCGCCGAGATCACCATGACGGCGCCGAGGATGAGCTTGACGTTGAGGCCGGAATATTCGGCCGCTTCGCGGTTGCCGCCGACCATGTAGACGTAGCGGCCGAAGCGCGTGTAGGTCAGCACCAGATGGCCGCCAAGCAGCATGATGGCCGCGACGATGACGATCCAGGGGATGCCGCCGATCGAGCCCGAGCCGAGCGTGGTGATCAGGCCGGGCACCTTGTAGGCGATCTGGCCGCGCACCAGCAGCGCCGAGACGCCGGCCGCGATCTGCATCATCGCCAGCGTCATGATGAAGGAGGGGATACCGATCACGGTCAGGCCGAGCGCGTTGACGAGGCCGAGCAGCGCGCAGAGCAGGATCGACAGGATGATCGCGACCGCGCCGGGCAGGGGGATGTTGGCGATGTTGACGTAGGATTCCTGCAGCGTGAAGTAGGCGACCGCGATGCCGGTGACGTTGGCGATGCTGGCGACCGAGAGGTCGATCTCGGCGCAGAGGATCACGAAGGTGAGGCCGACCGCGATGATGCCGGTCACCGACACCTGCGTCAGGATGTTGCCGAGATTGTCCAACGTCGCGAAGGAGGGGCTGGCAAAGGCGAAGAAGGCGGAGAGGAAGATCAGGGTGAGGAACGGCGCGATGTTGCGCATCTGCGAGCGCAGGAAGGGCGCAACGCCGCGCGGCCGCTGACCTGCCGCCAAAGCCGTCTCACTGCTCGCCATGGTGCTTCTCCGTCACGCCGCTTCCAGCAGGCGGTCCTTGCTGACCGGCTCGTTCTTGAATTCCCGCACCAATGCGCCGCGCTTGAGCACGAGGATGCGGTCGGCCAGCGACAGCACCGTTTCGGGCTCGGTCGACAGCACGATGACCGCAAGCCCCTTGGCGCGGAGATCGCGGACGATGTTGATGACGTCGTTCTTGGCGCCGACATCCATGCCGCGGGTCGGCTCGCACAGCACCAGCAGCTTCGGCGGATAGGTCAGCCATTTTGCCAGCGCGACCTTCTGCTGATTGCCGCCGGAGAGCATACCGAGATCGAGGCCGACCACAGGCGGCCTGATCTGCAGCTGCTCGACCTGGCGCTTGGCGATGTCGCGCTCCTGGGCCGGCTTGAGCAGCAGCGACGAGATGCGGTCGAGAATGCTGATCGAGATGTTCTTGTAGACCGGCTCCTGGTGAAACAGCATGGCGCGCCGGCTCTCCGGCACCAAAGCTACGCCGGCGCGCCGGGCCGCCGCCGTGCTGGCGAAGGTTTTTGGCTTGCCCTCGACGGCGAGCGTGCCGCCGTCCGGCTTCAGCTTGCCGAACAGGATGCGCGACAGCTCCTGCTGGCCGCAGCCCATGAACCCGTAGATGCCGAGCACCTCGCCGGCGCGCGCCTCGAAGGAGATGTCCTTCAGACTGCGGGCCAGAGACAATTGGTCGACCTTCAGGACCACGGAGCTGTCGCTCGGCCGTGGCAGCATGAGGTCATCGGTGTAGCTGTGCTCGAGCGCTTCGCCGCCGCGGCCGATCATGGCCTCGATCAGCGCGCCCTTGCTGGTCGCAGCCGCCGCGGTCTCGGCGACCTTCCGGCCGTTGCGGAACACGGTCACCGTGTCGGACACAAGCAGGATGTCCTCGATGAAATGCGAGATGAAGACGATTGCAGTGCCTTCCTCGCGCAGCCGCCGCAGCGTCGCGAACAGCCGCTCGACTTCGGGCGGGGAGAGGGCGGAGGTCGGCTCGTCCAGGATGATGATGCGGGCGCCGGAGAACAGCACCCGGGCGATCTCGATCAGCTGCTGGAGCCCGATCGGGAGGTCGCCGAGCCTGGACATCGGATCGACGTCGATGCCGAAGCGGGCGAGCTGCTCGCCGGCCTCGCGCGCCATGCGCCGCCATTGCACGAGGCCGAACCGGTTGGTCGGCTGATTGCCCAGGAACACGTTCTCGGCGACCGTGAGATCGGGTGCGACGCTCAGCTCCTGATGTACCATGGCGATCCCGGCCGCGTGCGCATCGCGGGCGGAGCGGAAATGCGTCTCCTTCCCGTCGATCAGGAAGCGGCCGGAGAATTCGCTGTGCACGCCGGCGATGATCTTCATCAGCGTGCTTTTGCCGGCGCCGTTCTCGCCGACGAGACCGTGGATCTCGCCGGGTGAGAGCGCGAAGTCGACACCACGAAGCGCCTCGACGCCGCCGAAGCTCTTCGTGATGCCTTGCAGTTCCAGGATGAGCGAACGAACCTCAGGCATGGAGGCTCAGATCAGGAAGTGATCCTGCATCCACTGCATCCCGGCGGCGTTGGCCTTGGTCACGACCGGGCCGTCGGTGACGACGTTCTTGGGAATGCCCTGTCCGCTCTTCTCGCCGCCGACCACGGCGGAAACGCCCGCGATGATCGCGCCGCCATGGATGCGGCAGGACGGATTGCGCACGGTCGCGTACATGCGGCCTTCGCTCACCGCCTGGATCGCCGGTGGCATCGCATCGACGCCGCCGATCAGGATGTTGGTGCGGTTGCGCGCCTTCATGATGTTGGCGGCGGCGAGCGCCATGTCGTCATTGTGGAAGAACGCCGCGTCGATCTGCGGATATTTGGTCAGATAGGTTTCCCACAGCCGCGCGGTTTTCGACACGTCCCAGTCGGCGGGTTGGGTGTCGAGCACCTCGATGTTCGGGAACTGCTTGACGACGGTGTTGAAGCCCTTCGCCCGGCCTTGCGCGCCGGTATGGCCGAGCGCGCCTTGCGTCATGATGATCTTGCCTTTGCCGCCCATGGCGTTGCACAGCGCCTGCGTCACCGAGGCGCCCATGAACTCGTTGTCGGGGGCGAGGAAAGAGTGGACGTTGATCTGATCGAGCGGCGCGATCAGCGTGTCCATGTCGATCACCGGCGTGCCGGCATCGATCATCTTCTGCACGGGCTGGGTGAGGGTGCCGATACCGAAGGCCTGGATCGCGACGAAGTCCCACTTTTGCGAGGCCATGTTGTCGATCGCCGCGCGCTGCTTCACCGCATCGAGCTGGCCATTGAACCAGGTCACCTCGACATTGAACAGCTTGCCCCAGAATTCCGCCGCCTGCTTGCCCTGGGCGCACCAGGTGGCCTGGAGGCCCGCATTGGAGAAGGCCGCCTTCAGCGGCTTCTCGGATCGTCCGACCTCGGCTGCAAGGGCGGGGTTTATGCCCATGCTGCCGAGAAGGGCAGTCGCGGCGCCGGCGGTCGCCGCCGCCTGAAGAAGATCGCGCCTCGTCGTCGAGAAATCTTTCGTCCCGGACATCGCTCGCTCCCATAAAATTTTCGTCGGCGCGTCATTGATTGCGCGACCGATGTCCGAAAGTCTCTCACAAGAGTTCCTGCCACTCAATCTGCAATCGATCGCGAGATCGCCGCAGCTCGTGTTGGTGCAGCGCAAAGCGTCAGGCCGGAATAGTGGCGAAGGCGTCGATCTCGACGAGCAGCTGGTCCCAGGCCTGCGCGATTTCCGGCGACCACTCGTCGCCGAGCAGGTCGCGCAGCGCATCCCTGATGACGGCGAAGAACGCGATGAACAGGTCGCGCGGGGTGCCGTAGCCATCGTGCGAGGCGACCTCGCAAGCGATCAGCCTGAAATGGCCCCGACGCTCACCGGCGAAGTCGAGGATTGCCTCGATCGTCAGCGCAAGCATCGATCCCATCACCAGCTCGCTGCCCTGCGAGCGGAACATGGTCTGCGTTTCGGGATGCTGTTCGAACAGCCGCTGGTAGACGAGTGGCGTGAGATCCGCGCAACGCGAGGCCGCGAGTTCGAAGCTGTTTTCGATTGGATTAGAGGGAGCGCTCATCGGCATCGAAGCCATGCGGGCAAAAGAGCCTTGCGGGCAAAAAAAGAGCGGGGCCCTAGCCCCGCTCGAAAATTGTGTCGACCCTATTATCCCCGATTCTAAGATTTGCTCTTGATTGACGGGGCGACGCTGCGTTTTGCGCGCCAGGGGCTCCTCCCGAGACTTGGACCACCAGACTTCGACCTCGCGGCCAGCCTGAGCAAGAGGGATGCTAGATCAACTTTTCTCACTTGTCATCATTTTCGGCAACGATTGTTCAAAATTAGAGCAGCTGACGAAATGATCGGGCTGTTCACCCCGTAACTGTATGACAAATATAAGAAATCTGTGGACGGGGCGGGTTGCCGGACTGCCTCAAATGCCGGACGTCCCATCCCGTGGGGCGGCAGGAGCACAGTTTTCGAGAAATTTGCGCTGCGCCAAGAAGCCGGCGGAACTGACCTCGACTCAGGTCTCGGCGAGGTGTTTAGTTCGTAGGCGAACGAATGGCTCGGCGGATGCGCGCACGGCTGCAAAAATTCCTACCCCTGGTCCTGCTCGCTTTGGCGATGCAGGTGCTGGCGCCGATTGCCGCCTGTCTGGCGGCCGGCCAGGCCGTGGCCGATCCGTTGTCTGCCGGCGTCATCTGCCACAGCGCCAGCGAGCAGGGCGGTCTGGACGACCAGACCGGCGCGCCGACCGCACATGGCGCCGCGTGCGCGCTGTGCTGCCTGGCGCAAGCAGGCGCATCGCTCGATTCGCCGCCGCACGTTGCGCTCGCCATTCCCTTCCGCCACGCCGCGCGCGTGGTGTGGCATGCGGCGGATGTATCCGCCGTCGCGATCCATAAGGGCACAAGCGCCCAGGCGCGCGCACCACCTCAATTTTCCTGACGACCCCCGTGATTGCCGCGGTCCGTCCGCTGGCGATCGATGCTGTCGAAGGGCCGGAGAGAAAGCCGGCGTCAGGAATGCCCCATGTTACGTTGTCATGCCCGCCGTGGCGTGAGCGTCGTCGCGGTCCAGGCCGCGCTGCTTGCGTCGTCGAGCGGAGTCTTTGCCCAAAGCACCAACTCGGAGCTGCCGGCGGTTACCGTTGAGGCGCCGCAGACTGGCCGTGCCAAACCAGTCACCCGGCCTTCGCGGCCGCGATCCGCTTCGGCCGGCCGCGCAGCGAGGCCCGTTACGCCGAGTGCGAGCGTCGGCGCGTCGGCCCCAAACCGGGCCGTGACGGCCAGCGCTGCGCGAGCCGGTCTCAATCAGGCGCCAACCGGCCAGACCGAGACGACCATCTATCGCAGCCAGTTCGACAACCGGCCGGCGGTTACCGTGGCCGACGTGCTGCGCGAGAGCCCCGGCATATCGGTGAAGCAGGGCAACGGACCCCGCGATATCGGCATCTCGATCCGCGGCTCCAACGCCCGCAATGGCTTCGGCATCCGCAATCTCGTGATCTTCGACGACGGTTTTCCGGTGACGCAGCCGGACGGCCTGTCGCGCAGTGACCTGATCGATCCGCGGGCCTACAGTGCGATCGATGTGATCCGCGGCCCGTCGTCGGCGCTCTACGGCAACTATGCCACCGGCGGCGCGCTCAATTTCCGCACCCGCCCGGGCGGCTCGATCGATGGCGCCGAATATGGCGTCGATGGCGGCAGCTACGGCTATCTCAACAATTATCTCGCGGCCGGCAAAAAGGTCGGGAACTTCGAGGGCTCGCTGTTCGCAAGCGACACGCGAGGCGACGGCTATATCGGCAATAGCTGGTTCAATACGCAGACCGTCAACTTCCTCGGCACACTCAAGGCGACGCCGGACGATCGTTTCACGGTCAAGATCATCAACAACGACCTCAGCGCGCGGCTGCCGATCCGGCAGTCGCTGAACCAGTACTATCAAAATCCCTTCCAGCAGGGCTGCGCGACCGGCGTCGCGGCCGCGCCCGGATGCGGCACGGTCACACTGTTCAACAACGGCTTCAATGCAACCGCTGGAACCGACAAGGAGACGGCCGTGCAGGCCGGGCTTGGCCGCAACGACCGCCGCACCATCGTCGGCGGCCGCTGGGAGCACGATTTCGACAACACCACGACCTGGCGCAACCAGTTCGTGTTCGACGACAGGAACATCAATCAGCCGACCGGCACGACCAGYGCGATCGGAGATTTTCCCTCGTACAATTTCATGAGCGACGTCACCAAGCGGGGCGAGATTCTCGGCCTGGAATCGACCACGTTCTTCGGTGCCTTCTACAACACCCTGACGGCCTCGAGCGACACGCGGAACGTCATGCCGGGGGGCAATGCCACACTCGGCAGTCTGTCGAGCAATCTTTATAGCCAGACGACCAATTACGGCGTTCGCGCGCGGGAAGAGCTCAAGCTGACGACATCCTTGACGGTTGTCGCAGGCATCGGCTGGGAAACTACCGTTCTCAAGGGGATCAACACTGCGTATGCGTACGCTGGCCCCACTGGCATTACCACGACGACGCTGACGACCGCGGACAGGCAATTCCAGAACACTGCGCCTGAACTAGCGTTGCTCTATACGGTGAACAACGAGTGGGTGCTCAGGGGGCGGGTTGCTACGGGGTACGGCACTCCGCAGGTTTCGAACCTGTTTGTCCTGCCGAGTGGGCTGTCGGGCAACAATACCCAGCTCCAGGCTCAGAAAAATCTGGGCTACGACCTCGGTTTCGACTGGACACCGAACAACACGCTCAAAGTCAGCGCGACGGGCTTCTACGAGTTCTTCCGCGACGAACTTGTATCGCAGGCAACACCTGTCAATTCACCTAACCCGAGCTACACGTTCAACGCGCCGCGCTCGGAGCATCGCGGCATCGAGCTTGCGGCCGATTGGAAGTTCTATCCGGGCTGGAGGTTCATGGCGGCGTACACCTACCTCGACGAGGTCTATACCGAGTATGTCGAGAACATCACCAATGGCGCAGTGTTCAGCTTCAACCGGGCCGGCAACAAGATCCCCGGCATTTCGCCCAACGAGCTGACAGCCCGCGTTGGCTACGACGAGTTTGCGGGGCCACTGGCAGGTCTCGGTGGCTTTGTTGAGGTCCAGTGGAAGGACTCCTTCTACATGGACAATGCAAATCTGTTGAAGGCGCCGGGTTATGAGCTGGTCAATCTGAACGTCCACTACAAGACCGATCTGGTGTCCGACACTTTCAGATCCCTGAACCTGTTCCTCGAAGTCAGGAATGTTTTCGACCGCACCTACGTCGCGTCGGCAAACAACATCGCCAATACGGTGACGGCGGCCGGCCTTCAAAATCCTGCGAGCGTGCTCGCAAACACGACGGGATCGATCTACGCGGGCTCGCCGCGCCTGTTCGTTGCGGGTATGAAGGTGGCATTCAGATGATCCGGGCTCTCGAAGGGAATAGGGCCATGGTCCGAAGTGGCTTGCTTGGGATAGTCGCTCTTGCATTCCTGCAAGGGGCGGCGCTCGCGCAGATGCACGGCCAACATGCCTCCGAAGCGGCGTGCGAGGAGCCGACGCTGCGCTGCGCAACCAAGGTGACGCCCGCATTCGGACCGGACGGAACGCTGTGGCTGGCCTGGATGGCGGGCGGGCAGGTGTCGGTTGCGAGTTCGCCGGATGCGGGGCGCAGTTTCTCGGCGCCCACCCAGGTCACGACGAAGCGGCTGAACCTTGATTGGGGACCGGATGCGCGGCCTAAGATCGTGGTCGACCGCAAGGGCGGCATCGCGCTCGCATTTTCGATCTTCAGGGATGAGGCCTTCAACGGACAGGTGCTCTACACGCGATCCAGCGACGGCGGGAAGAGCTTTGCGGAGCTGAGGCCCATCACCGCCAACAATGAGAGCCAGCGCTTTGAGGCGCTGGCGCTCGATCAGGACGGAACGGTCTTTGCGGCATGGCTGGACAAGCGCAATCGCGTTCCCGCGAAGGAGGCGGGACGGAGGTACGAGGGAGCGGGGCTGTTCTTCGCCTCGTCGCGCGATGGCGGCGCCACCTACGCGGAGGCGAAGCTTGCGCGTGACAACACTTGCGAATGCTGCCGGTTGGGGCTGACATTCGCGGCGCGCGGGCGGCCGGCCGTGATCTTCAGAAATATCTTCGAGGGCGGCGTGCGCGATCACGCGGTCATGACCTTCGCCGACGTCTCGACTCCGGGGGAAATCCATCGGGTCAGCAATGACGACTGGCAGATCAACGCCTGCCCGCATCACGGACCGAGCCTCACCGTTGCGCCGAACGGGACCTATCACGTCGCCTGGTACACGAACGGCAAGGCGCGCAAGGGACTGTTCTACGCCCACTCGCGCGACGAAGGCCGCACCTTCTCTGCACCCATGGCGCTGGGGCAGCCGGGCCGCAATCCGACGCGTCCTTACGTGCTCGCAAGTGCTGTGGGAACGGTGATGGTCTGGAAGGAGTTCGACGGCGAGAAGACCTCGGTCCAGATGATGATTTCCCGCGACGATGGCGAAAGCTGGTCGCCGCCGAAGACGATATCGAGCACGACCGACACATCCGATCATCCCTTGCTCGTTTCCAATGGCCAACAGGTCTATTTGTCATGGATGACGAAGGCGGACGGCTATCGGCTCACAGCAATCGAGGACCAGCCATGAGACGTCGATTTGCAGGCATTCTGGGTCTGGGTCTCCTGATCGCGTCAACGGCTACGCTGGGAGCAGCGCCGGCCCTGAAACCGTTCGAGCGCGGCACCTGGCAAGGCGTCGTTAGGGGGCATGCGGGCCGCCCGACGCTCGTGCATTTCTGGGGCGTGACCTGCGGGCCCTGCAAGGTCGAGCTGCCGCTGCTCGGGCAGTTTGCGAAGGACCATCCCGGGATCGACGTGGTCACGATCAGCGCCGATCTCGTGCCGAACTTGCCGGCGGCAACGCAGTCGATGCTTGACAAGGCGGGGTTGTCGTCGACCGAGAACTTCATCTTCAACGACGGTTTTGTCGAGCGTTTGAGGTTCGAGATCGACCCCACCTGGCAGGGCGACATTCCCCGGACCATGCTCATCTCCCGGGACGGGACAATCACGACGATCGAAGGCTCGGCCGAGATGGCCGATCTCGAAAAATGGTCGGGCCAACAGCTCGCCACACACTGAAATTCAATCTGCAAACGGGAATACCGATATGAAGACCATGTTCAAAGATCTGCTGCTCGCGGCGTTCGCTCTCGCGCTCTGCGCAGCACCAGCGGCGGCCGAGGACGTCAAGGCCGGCGATCTCGTCATCTCGCAGGCCTGGAGCCGGGCGACGCCGGGCGGCGCCAAGGTCGCCGGCGGCTATCTCACCATCGAGAACAAGGGGACAACGGCGGACAGGCTGGTCAGCGTTTCCGCCGACATCGCGGGGAAGACCGAGGTTCATGAGATGGCGATGGACAACGGTGTGATGAAGATGCGTCCGCTCGACAAGGGGCTCGTGATCGATGCCGGCAAGACGGTGAAGCTCGCGCCCGGCGGCAATCATCTGATGCTCCAGGAGCTGAAGGGTCCGTTCAAGCAGGGTGACAAGGTACCGGTGACGCTGGAGTTCGAGAAGGCCGGCAAGGTCGCCGTCTCCCTCGACGTCCAGGGCGTCGGTGCGCAGGCGCCCGGCGACGGCGGGCACATGATGAAGAAAATGCCGGATCATTCGGGAATGAAGATGTGATGAAACAGATCAAGTCTCCGATGACCTCGCCTCGAAATTTCGCGGGCCTTGCGCTCGCGATGGCTGCCTTGCTGTCGGTTGCCGCGACACCGCTTGCGGCGGCGACGGACGACGACAGCTTCTTCACGCACCTGCACACCGAGAAGGCGATGGCCAACGTCACGGTCTCGCCGGGGCGCGCCGGCCCGGTCGAGATCGCCATCCAGCTCGAAACCACGGACGAGACGCCGCTCGCGGCGAGAGCCGTGTCGGTGACGCTCGTGGACACGCAGTCCGGGCGGAAGCTCGCGCCGGTCGAGGCTTCGCGCGACGGCGAGGACAGCTGGCACGTGAAGGTCGCGCAATTGACGCCCGGACGCTGGATGCTGGGTCTCGGAATTTCGATCTCCGAGGCCGATCATGTCAGTGTGGAATCGCCGATCCTGATCAAGTGACGATGTCGAAGGGACCAAACATGTCGAAGAGATCCTGCCTGTTCCTGATCGCCGCGCTGGCCGCGTCGCCTGCTGCGGCGCATATCACGCTCGAGACCAAGCAGGCCACGGTTGCTTCCTACTACAAGGCCGTCTTCGCCGTGCCGCACGGCTGCGCGGGTTCGCCCACGGTGAAGATCAGGGTGCAGATTCCGGAAGGCGTGATCGCGGTGAAGCCGATGCCAAAGGCGGGCTGGAGCGTTGACGTCGTCGAAGGCAAGTACGCCAATGAATACGACTATCACGGCAACAAGCTTGCCTCCGGCGTCAAGGAGGTGGCCTGGTCCGGCGGCAAGCTGCCGGATCACAATTACGACGAGTTCGTCATTAGCAGCTTCCTGACCAACAGCCTGAAGCCGAACACGACGCTGTATTTCCCTGTCGTCCAGGAGTGCGAGACCGGCGTCAGCCGCTGGATCGAGATCCCGGCGGACGGGGAAGGGCATTCGCATGAGGGCAAATCGCCGGCACCCGGCGTGAAGCTCCTGCCAAAGCCCTGATGCGCCTGCTCGCCGCGCTCGCAACACTCTTCTGCGTTGTCGGATTCACGACCGGCGCGTCTGCACATGCGGCGCTGGTCGCAGTCGAGCCCGCAAGCGGCAGCATGCTTGCGAGCGCGCCGAAGGCGGTGGAGCTGCGCTTCAACGAGGCGGTAACGCCGGGCGCAATCCAATTGATCGACGGCGCCGGCAGGGCGAGGGACGATGCGCGCGTCAGTGCGTCTGGCGAAACGATCTCGGTCGCGATGCCGCCAGACCTGCCGCAGGGCACTGCGGTCGTCAGCTATCGCGTGATCTCGCAGGACGGCCATCCCGTCGCGGGATCGGTGATCTTCTCGATCGGCATGCCGACGGGGACGCAACCTCCCGCCAATGCCGATCGCGGGTTGAACGTGCTGATCTGGCTTGCGCGGGTCGGTCTTTATCTCGGGCTGTTCGTCGGTGCCGGAGGCTTGTTCTTTGCGCGCTGGGTTGCGTGGTCGACGACGGGCATGACCGTTCCACGCGTAGCGCTCGCCATCGGCATTCCGAGCGCCGCTGTCTCTCTCGGGGTGTTAGGCCTGGATCTTCTCGGGCTGCCGCCAGCGGCTCTCGCGACGGCCGCCCCCTGGAAAGTCGCGTTCGCGACCAGCGCCGGCCCCGCGCTGCTGGTTGCGATTGCCGCGATGCTGCTCGCGTTGATTGCGCTGCGCAGCGCATGGTATGCGCGCGCTCTTGCGATCATCGCGCTGGTCGGCGTCGGTCTGTCGCTTGCCATGACCGGGCACGCCGCAACGGCCCCGCCGGAGGCGTTGACCCGGCCGGCGATCTTTCTCCACGGCCTCGGCGTCACCATCTGGATCGGTGCTCTCGCGCCGCTGGTCGCGCTGGTGTCGAGTCCGACGACTGCGACGCTTCCCGTCGTGAACCGCTTTTCCCGCATCGCTGCGCTGGCGGTCGGCGTGCTGGCCTTGACCGGCCTCGCACTCGCGATCGTTCAGCTCGAAAAGCCGGTCGCGCTGGTCGAGACCCGCTACGGACTCATCCTCTCGATCAAGCTTGCATTGGTCACGGGATTGCTGGCGCTCGCCGCGCTCAATCGGTTCAGGCTGACACCGGCCCTGGCCCGGGACGGGAATGGGACGCCCGCGCTCAAGCGCTCGATCCTGCTGGAAGGCGCGATCGCACTCGCCATCCTTGCCGTCGTCGCCGGCTGGCGCTTCACCCCGCCGCCGCGGACGATCATTCCCGAGACGCCTTTGGCGATCCACGTCCACAGCGACAAGGCGATGTTCCAGGTTCTGGTGTCTCCTGGGAAACCCGGCGTCGACGATTTTGTGCTCCAGCTCATGACCGGCGAGGCCACGCCGCTGATCGCGAAGGAGGTGACGCTGACCCTGAGCCTGCCGGAGCGCGGCATCGAGCCGATGGAGCGGGGCGCCTCGCTCGAGCCGGACGGCTACTGGCATGTGCGCAAGGTCGAGCTTCCCTTCGCCGGTCGCTGGCATGTGCGGATCGACGCCCTGGTGACCGATTTCGAGAAGGTCACGCTGGAGGACGAACTCGATGTGGGGCTACCTTAAAGCGTGCCGGTGCAGTTCATGCTGAACCTGAAGGCAACGGAAAAATGACAGGAATTCCGCCGCCTTAGCGGCTTTTCCTCATTCCCGGTCTTGTGTTTTCGCTCCCAATCCGCTTTCACTGCAGGCGATCACTGATTCCCAGAGTATTGCCATGCGGTTGTCGCGATTCTTTCTGCCCATCCTGAAGGAAAATCCGAAAGAGGCGGAGATCGTCTCGCATCGGCTGATGCTGCGCGCCGGCATGATCCGGCAGGAGGCGGCCGGCATCTATGCCTGGCTGCCGCTCGGCTTCCGCGTGCTCAAGAAGATCGAGCAGATCGTGCGCGAGGAGCAGGACCGCTCCGGCGCGCTGGAACTGTTGATGCCGACGCTCCAGCTCGCGGACCTCTGGCGCGAGAGCGGCCGGTATGACGCCTATGGTCCGGAGATGCTGCGCATCGCCGACCGCCACAAGCGCGAGCTGCTGTATGGGCCGACCAACGAGGAAATGATCACCGAGATCTTCCGCGCCTACGTCAAGTCCTACAAGAACGTGCCGCTCAACCTCTATCATATCCAATGGAAATTCCGCGACGAGCAGCGTCCGCGTTTCGGCGTGATGCGTGGCCGCGAGTTCCTGATGAAGGACGCCTATTCCTTCGACCTCAACGAGGCCGCAGCGCGCGTCTCCTACAACAAGATGTTCGTCGCCTATTTGCGCACCTTCGCGCGGATGGGGCTGAAGGCGATCCCGATGCGCGCCGAGACCGGCCCGATCGGCGGCGATCTCAGCCACGAGTTCATCGTGCTTGCGGAGACTGGTGAATCCGGCGTTTTCATCAATCGCGACGTGCTGGACCTGCCGGTGCCGGGCGAGGACGTCGACTATGACAGCGACCTGACGCCGATCATCAAGCAATGGACCTCGGTCTATGCGGCGACGGAAGACGTGCACGACGCCGCGCGCTTCGAGCAGGAGGTGCCTGCTGACAAGCGGGTGAACACCCGCGGCATCGAGGTCGGGCAGATCTTCTATTTCGGCACGAAATATTCCGACGCGATGAAGGCGCTGGTTGCGGGCCCCGACGGTGTCGATGTGCCGATCCATGGCGGCTCCTACGGCGTCGGCGTCTCGCGCCTGTTAGGTGCCATCATCGAGGCCTGCCATGACGATGCCGGCATCAAATGGCCGGAGGCGGTGGCCCCGTTCCGCGTGTCGATTCTCAACCTCAAGCAGGGCGATGCCGCGGTCGATGCGGCCTGCGAGAAGCTCTACGCCGAGCTCACCGCCAAGGGCGTCGACGTGCTCTACGACGACACCGACCAGCGCGCGGGCGCCAAATTCGCCGCCGCCGACCTGATCGGCATCCCCTGGCAGATCATGATCGGGCCGAAGGGCCTCGCCGAGGGCAAGGTCGAGATCAAGAAGCGCAGTGACGGCTCCCGCGAGACGATGTCGCCTGCGGACGCGGTCGCCCGGCTGGTCGGCTGAATATTGTTCATCGCGCGATATCGCGGCCGCCAATCCGGCCACAATTGACCCCGAATCATGGGATTATCGAGCGATGGATGAGACCATGACCGAGACCAAGCAAACCGCGCCATTTGCGCCATTCGAGTGGATGCTGTCGGCGCGCTATCTGCGGGCGCGCCGCAAGGAGGGATTCATCTCGGTCATCGCCGGGTTCTCCTTCCTCGGCATCATGCTCGGCGTGGCGACGCTGATCATCGTCATGGCTGTCATGAACGGCTTCCGCAAAGAGCTGCTCGACAAGATTTTGGGCCTCAACGGCCACATCCTGGTGCAGCCGCTGGAATCGCCGCTGACCGACTGGAAGGACGTCGCCGACCGCCTCAGCCAGGTCCAGGGCATCCGGCTCGCAGCGCCCGTGGTCGACGGCCAGGCGCTGGCGTCCTCGCCGTGGAACGCCTCGGGCGTCCTGGTGCGCGGCATCCGCTCCGATGACCTCAACAACCTCACCTCGATCGCCAAGAACATCAAGCAAGGCTCGCTCGAGGGCTTTGACGACGGGCAGGGGGTGGCGATCGGCCGCCGCCTCGCCGACCAGCTGTCGTTGCATGCCGGTGACAGCGTGACGTTGGTGGCGCCGAAGGGCGCAGTCACCCCGATGGGCACGACGCCGCGCATCAAGCCCTACAAGATCGTCGCGGTGTTCGAGATCGGCATGTCCGAATACGATCTCGGCTTCGTGTTCATGCCGCTGGCCGAAGCTCAGGCCTATTTCAACCGCAGCAACGACGTCACCTCGATCGAGGTGTTCACCACGAACCCCGACAAGATCGACGCCTTCCGCAAGGCGGTGACGGAGGCCGCGGGCCGGCCGGTGTTCCTGGTCGACTGGCGGCAGCGCAACTCGACCTTCTTCAACGCGCTCCAGGTCGAGCGCAACGTGATGTTCCTGATCCTGACCATGATCGTGCTGGTCGCCGCGCTCAACATCGTCTCCGGCCTGATCATGCTGGTGAAGGACAAGGGCAGCGACATCGCGATCCTGCGCACGATGGGCGCCTCGCAAGGCTCGATCATGCGCGTCTTCCTGATCACGGGTGCCTCGATCGGCGTGGTCGGGACGCTGGTCGGCTTCTTCGTCGGCCTCGTGATCTGCCTCAACATCGAGTCCATCAGGCAATTCCTGTCCTGGCTGACCAGCACCGAGCTGTTCTCGCCGGAGCTCTACTTCCTGTCGAAGCTGCCCGCCGAGATCGACGTCGGCGAGACCACGGCGGTCGTCATCATGGCGCTGACGCTGTCGTTCCTTGCGACGCTGTACCCGTCGTGGCGCGCCGCGCGCCTCGATCCCGTCGAAGCGCTGCGGTACGAGTGAGGGGCTGATGGAGAGCCAGCAGGGGGCGGAAGATGTACCGGTCATTTATCTCCACGAGATAAAGCGGCAGTACTTGCAGGGCGAGGTGCCGCTGACGATCCTCGACAACGCCAAGCTCGCGCTGTGGGCCGGGCAATCGGTGGCGCTGGTCGCGCCGTCGGGCTCGGGCAAATCGACGTTGCTGCACATCGCAGGGCTGCTTGAAGCACCCGATTCCGGCGAGGTCTACGTCAACGGCGCGCCGACCTCGCAGCTGCCCGACATCGAGCGTACCCAGCTCCGCCGCACCGATATCGGCTTCGTCTATCAGTCGCACCGGCTGCTGCCGGAGTTCTCGGCGCTCGAGAACGTGATGATGCCGCAGATGATCCGCGGCCTGAAGAAGTCGGAGAGCGTCAAGCGCGCCAAGGAGATCCTCGGCTATCTCGGCCTCGGCGACCGCATCACCCATCGGCCCGCGGAACTGTCGGGCGGCGAGCAGCAGCGCGTCGCGATTGCGCGCGCGGTCGCCAACGCGCCGCGCGTGCTGTTCGCGGACGAGCCGACCGGCAACCTCGATCCGCACACGGCCGATCACGTCTTCCAGGCCCTGATGCAACTGGTCAAGGCGACCAAGGTCTCCATGCTGATCGCGACCCACAACATGGAGCTCGCCGGCCGCATGGACCGGCGCGTGTCGCTGTCGAACGGCCAGGTCGTCGAGCTCGAATAATAAAAACTGCGAAAACAACCCCATGCACAGTAGCCGGCCTTGGCCGGCTACGATCGGGGGTGACGCCTTCCAGCCATTTGACATGTCGAGCCTATCGGCTGCGACGGCGCATCGCCGCAGCGGCGGGGCCGTTATGGCCTGATCACCGTCAATCTGAACGGCCCGCCATTCGCTGCGGCGTGTTCCACCGCCTCGTTGACGTGGTCGAGGTCGAACGCCGTCGCCTCGTATTCGTCGAGCCGCAACAATCCCGCGCGCACCAGCGCGATCAGGCGGCTCGCCGCATCCGGCGGATACATCCAGACGCCGTGGATGCTGATGCAGTTGCGCATGATCCAGGGGTAGGGCAGATCGAGGCCCGCGCCGCCCGCCATGCCGACGCCGCCCATCAGCACGACGCGACCGTAAGCGCGCACCGTCATGATCGCCGCGCGTACGACGGTCGTGCTGACCGAGGGCGGCATGATGTCGAATACGCAGTCGATCGGCCCCGGCGCGGCGCGCTTCATGCTTTCGCAGTCGTCGCTCTCGTTGCCGGTGAGCTTCACCGGCTTCACCCGATCGCCGAAGCGGCGGACGAGGTCGGCCAGAATCCTGTCGTTGCGACCGGGCGCGACCACGCAGGCCGCGCCCATCGCGAGCGCGACGGAGACGGCCGCGCTGCCGAAATTGCCGGTGGCGCCGCTCACCAGCACGGTCTCGCCGGGCTGAAGGTTGGCGGCGAGGAAGCCGCCATAGGGCACCAGCGCCGTCCCCAGCGCGCACCATTGCGAGGCTTCCGCGGACGTGATCGCGCCAAGCCGCTTCACATTCTCGGTCGGCACGCGCATCCGCTCGGCATAGGAGCCGTGGCGAAAATGCCGTTGCAGGCGCATACCGCCGGGGCCGGCGGCCGTGAGCCCTTGCAGGGCGATATCGGGCGCCACGATGTCATCGCGCGAACGCACCGTCGGGTCGCAGAACACCCAGTCGTCAACGGCGAGCTTGGTCGCGTCCGGGCCGATCGCGCACACCCGGCCGATGCCGCCGGGACCCGGGATGATCGGCAGGTCGAGCGCGTAGTTTCGTTCGCCGCTGAAAACCTCGTTCATGTAGGACAGGACGCGCGTGGCGACGACGTCGACGATGACCTCGCCGGTGCCGAGCACCGGCTCCGGCACATTCTCGATCACCAGCGGCGATCCGAAGGATTTGAGTACGGCAGCTTTCATGATGTTCACCTCAAAGTCGGGTGAAAGGGCATATGCGCCGCCTTGGAAAGGTCAGGAAGGCCTGGTATTATCCTAGTATTACGAAGGCCCTCCATCGGAGCGCAACATCATGGCCGACCCGCGCCGTATCGAATTCGGCGACTTCCTGCGGTCCCGCCGCGAAAAGCTGACGCCGAAGACGGTCGGTCTTCCCGCGGGCAGCCGCCGGCGCACCGCGGGCCTGCGCCGCGAGGAGGTCGCCCAGCTCGCCGGCATCGGTGTCGACTGGTACATCCGTCTCGAGCAGGGGCGCACCGTCAGCCCGTCGGTCACCACCGTCGATGCGCTCGCCCGTGCGCTGCGGCTGAGCAAGACCGAGCATGCGCATCTCAAGGCGCTGGCGCGCGACGGCGACAAGCGGGCGTTCACGCGCGAGATCGTGCCGCCGCCGATCCTGCGGCTGATCGAGAGCCTGCCGCATCCGGCCTATATCACCGGGCGGCGCTGGGACGTGCTGGCCTGGAACGAAGCCGCCGAGCAGGTTTTTGCGTTCGGCCGGTTACCGGAGGAGGATCGCAACACGATGCTCCTGATGATGACCAACAAGCAGACGCGCAAGGCTTACGGCGCGGGCTGGGCGGAGGTCGCCAAGCGCATGGTCGCGATGTTTCGCGCCACCCACGACGTCTGGGCCGGCGATCCCGCCTTTGCGGAGTTGCTGACGCGGCTGCGGCAGGGCAGCCCGGAATTCGTCAAATGGTGGGAAGCCCACGAGATCCGCAGCACCGCCTCGGGCCTCAAGACGATGTCTCATCCAACTCTGGGCGTGCTCCATTTCGAGCACACGAGTTTTCAGGCCAACGACGATCCCGCGCTGAAGCTCGTGATCTATACGCCGGTCGGAGCGTAGAACGCAGTCATCAGATCGGGAAGGCCACCGGCATATGTCCGGCGGCCTCCGCGCTTATTGTGGTTTGCGGGGCGGCGCCCCGACTAGAGATCGATGCTGACGGCGATGTTGCGGCCCTGCAGTTCGGCAATCTTCATTCCATCAGCCTGCAGCTGCGCGAACTCCGGGTCCTTTGCCACGGCCTCCTGCACCTTGCCGTAGACTTCCCAATTGGAGTAGCGCGTCGTAACCAGCA
Source organism: Bradyrhizobium sp. 2TAF36 (assembly GCF_052114925.1). Taxonomy (NCBI): domain Bacteria; kingdom Pseudomonadati; phylum Pseudomonadota; class Alphaproteobacteria; order Hyphomicrobiales; family Nitrobacteraceae; genus Bradyrhizobium; species Bradyrhizobium sp. 2TAF36. Next base: position 50,440 of record NZ_JBFRFR010000062.1, read on the forward strand.
ACTCTCCTGCCCAGTGACCGGTGTGGAAACGGGAGAGCCGAAGAAACTCGGCACCGTGTTTTTCAAAGATTTTCTTTGCCTGCCGGATGATCTGGACCGTTTCCTCGACCTTGTCGGTTTTGAAGCGAGTAAATTGAACGATCGGCATGGGCTACCTCCATAGCTGTGTAAACTGTCCAAGAGGCATGTATCGAGCGACATTTGAGGAGCGAACCTCCCGTTCGATCTCGATGAAGGTTCGTCTTCGGCGGCGTGATCCTGGTTCAGGCTTCGCGGCGGAATCAACTCTGCCCTTTCTCGGGCGCTTTAAATGCGCCGCGCGTGCCTTGCCCAGCCGGGCTCCCTTGGCATTGTCATTGCTGCCGGCCAACGGTTTCACTATCGACCCGCTTGATGGCGGGTGGATTCCACACGCCGGTCAATGCCTCCGACTTTGGCGCATAAAGACGCATGGTGAGGTTGAACGGGCTTGTGGGCGCGGGCAGCCAGTTGGCTTCGCGATCGCCGCCCGGATTGTCATTCTGGACGTAGAGCGTGAGCGATCCGTCGGCGTCGCGCTTGAACGGCATCCAGCTGCTCACCGCAAAGCGATTGAGTGGATTGGCAACCTGGAAGCCTTCATCGTCATACAGGGTGATTGACCAGAATGCCTCGACCGGCGGCACCGCGTCCTTGGCAAAGCGGACGATGTATTTGTTTGCGCCGTCGAGCGGCTTGCCGTTTTCATCGCCAACACTGTTCGGGTAGATCGCGTCCTCCGGCAGATTAGCGCCGAGTCCGAGCTGCGCGACGATCGCGCGCTTCAAGTAGTAGTTACCGTAGACGCCCATCGTGTCCGTGTTCATGGACCAGTGATTTGTGACGCGCGCCAGCGTAGGGACTTTCCATGCCATCAGTTTTTGCGCCTGAGCCGGCGCATCCTCGATAGCTTTCCGTATCGTCGCATCGGCTTTGGTCATATCGAACGTCTTGCCCGGTTCGAGCCCTATCCGCGCCATGCGCGCGATGATCGGCTCATCTGTGATGTGTGGCGGGTGGACCTTGGATAGCTCCGCCGCATAGGCAAAAAACTTATCGCCTGCCATCGTGTCGACTTGCAGCTTCGGCGGCGTCTTGACGTCAACGTTGGGATCGATGGTCTGTGTCACGGCGACCGGGGGCTTACCCCACCCAGATAGCGGTGTGATCTTGTACCCCTTCTGCACCTCGTGAACCGGAGCATAGTCGGCAGGACCATCGGTCTTGGTGCGGCCGATGATCCAGACATAAGGCGTCGGCGCGTCGATACGTGCGAATCCCGCCGGCACGTTTCCGTTCCAGCCCGGCGGCACGACCAGGAAATTCGCTGCCTTGGTGCCTGTCGTACGCCATCCCGGCGACGCGAACACATCGGTCCACATGTCGAGCATCGGCAGCAGGTAGTAGCGGCCACCGGTATCGGGAACCGAAACGACCATGGGTTCGCGGGTCAGGTCGAGCCAGGCGCTCGAATACAGCGTGTCGAAATTGGGCCGCACCACCGCCATCATGTCTGCGGTCGGGTAGGCCTGGATATTGTCGAACGTGTTCGGAGGACCGCCTATTGCCGCAGTTTTGGGATCGGAATTGATGAGCTGCTTGCGCGTCAGGTCCATCGTCACGAGCGGATAGAAGTAAACATAGGCCTCCGCAGCGATCGCTTGTGCCTCTTCCGCAGAAATCGATTGAGCGGCGCTCGGGGTCGATGTCGACACGATGAGACTCAAACCCGACAGGATCGCAGCAAGCGACAACAGATGCTTTTGCATAAGGGTTCTCCAGAAATTCGCTGCATTGGCCGAGTGGGGCGATGTAGTGCCGCCACTGCGGGTGTTTTCCTATTCCCTCCAACTCAGGCAAAGGAGGTTGAGCCAGCTAAGCGGCGAAGCGCCGCGTTCTGGTTGATCTAGATCAAGGGACGTCCGCCGACGGGTCRCGAGCGGCGTTGCTCTGACGGATCGCTGCGCTCCGCTTGGCCCTCAAAAGCTGACGCCAGGCGATCGTGAGCCGACGCCCGAGACCGGCGTTTAGATGACGAGCTTCAGCGCCGGATCGTCATTGGATTGCAACCTCGTGTGCTCGAAATGGAGCAGCCCTTCATCCGATGATTCATCGTCTTGAGGTCGGACGCTGACGATGTGAGCCCATCTGCCGAGAATAGCTCGATGAATACTCCGGCGTTTGCGCGCGGCCGATTGTGATAGGCACAGGGATCGTCACGTTGCCCGGTGAAATACGGAGTGGCGATGCGGGCGAGGGCGCGGCCGACGGACGCGCGACGGCGCGATCGGGCGATTGTCGCCGATGAGCTTGCGGCGAACAGTCGCGGCTTGTGACCTATGACAAACGTCTGCGGCCTCAGAGTGGTGTTCGCGGCGAAGCGCGATCGAGTGATCGCAATGCACGCTGGTGGGCGGAGTTGCTGATTGTACCGAGGGACTCGTGGTGCTACGTTTGAGCACGTCATTCCGTTTCGGTTTGATGCGGCGGGCGATCGGGCTTACGGACCGCCGCCCGTTCATTTGAAGTTGGAATAGTTGAGCCAATCGTGTCCCGCCTCCGGCCCCCCTTTTGAGTGCGGTCGGACGATGTTTTTCATTGGCCTCCGTTCTTCCCATTGACTCGGAGGCGGGCTTTTTTCAGTTGAACTTTGCAGCAAGTCGATCTTCGACATGTGCATTCTGACAAGCCACGCGGATCGTGCCGCACCACATCACCATCTGAACGCGAGGTGGGGCAGCCATTGCTTGATGGTTGCATTGCTCTGTGCCGCTTCCTTGTTTCAGTTCGCGCCCATGGCGTGGGGACAATGCTCGGCGCGCGACGTGTTACAGAATCAACTGAAACTCGGCAAAGTTCGTGCAGTTGATTTGCCGCAAAAACTCATCGGGTCCGCCCGCGACGTTCCGACTTGGAAGACGATTGCGGTCGGCACTTTTGGCAACTCCTTCGCGTACGTGGAGCTTTTGGTGGTATCCGCGGTCCAGCTCGGCTTCAAAACCGATAGCGTGCCTCTGGCCGTCATTTACGCGCGGGCCCGACAACTCGGCCTTGAACTTGCTGCCGCGGAGGTCGGTCCGCAATTGCGCCTTCAATATCTTGATCAGCCCATGGGCGAATTCCTCATCGTGGGAATGCAGCCGATCAAGACGTGGAGCGGAGAGCCCGTGGTTCTCAACGTGGCAAATGGCGGAGCCGGATTGATCCTGATCGGCCAGGACGGCCGAGATGACGCTGAAATACCGGCGACCTCCCGTTTTCTTTTCGTGCGGCCGCCTGACCTTAGCGGCGGAATCGCGGCCGCTCTGCTGCCACCATGAAGACGAACAACCAAGTTTCGAGCAGCGCTGACTGCGGAGAAAATTCCTTGCGTCAGATCAAGGGAGATTTCCTGTCCATGGAGAACAACGAGGCTGCCGGCTCAAATGCAGCGGCGTCGGGAGTTCACGGGGATGGAGGCAAGCCTCGTCTCAAGTCTCGTCTGGAGCGGCGTCAACAGTAGGGAGTGACATCATGCGCGGATTCGGAGCTGTATGCATCTCACTGTTACTATCGGCAATTCCTGCGACTGCGTCAGATCAAAATCTCAAGGAAGAACTTGGAAAGATAGGTTCAGCATACGAGCAGTACTTCAGCAACAAGGACGCTGCCGGGATTACTTCGCTTTACACCAAGAACTATATGCGTGTGACGGAAGACGGCGTCGTGGACAATGCCAGATACTATGAGAACGCTTTCAAGGCGGGAGTCAGTCGCCTCGAGGTCAAGACGATCGAGGTTCAGTCATTGTCAGAAAGCATGGCTTTGGTCACCGGCGAATCTCGCGTTACCGGCAACAGCGAGACAGGCGCTCCCATAGACTTCACCGTTGTTTGGACCGCTCTCGATGTTCGTGAGGACGGGCAATGGAAGATTCGCATGCTCACGTCGGTCCCCAAACCGCCGCCGCCCCAGCCGCAGCAGGCCGCAAAGTAACTCAAGGCAAAGCCTTCTCTGCCCGCAATCGTTCTCTGCGCCACCCCAAAGGGAGTCAACGATGGCCATTTTGCACGCAAACCTCGCATTGCTTTTAGTCGCATCAGTTCTGGCAACGACGAGTGTCCAGGCTCAGAGCATGCCGCCGGAGGGCCCCGTCTCGGTCATATTCACCGCGACGCCGATTCCTGCTCCCAAGCCGATGGCGATCGGCGGCGGCAGAGAATTTGCTGTCATGAACCAAGCCATGGCAGCCTCAAACGAGGCGGGAAATCCTGTACTCAACAACATGGGTGGACGTTGTCAGCTCAGCCGCCTGACGGATCCGTCTGCGAAGACCGCCGAAATTCACGGGTTCTGTACTTACGTCGACAAGGACGGCGACCAGTTGTTCGAGCAATGCGACTGGATGCCCGCATCCCCCAACAATTGCAACATAACGGGTGGGACCGGCAAATTCGAAGGTCTCCAGGCCGCGCTCGTCGTCACCATCGACCCTCTCAAGAGCAACTTCGATGGCATCAGTCAGGTCATTGGCCACAAGAAGGGGACGTACAAGTTCGTCAAGACGAACTAGGCTCGTCCGCCGAATTCCAGCGGGCGTACGGCCTTGATTGCTGCAGTTCGGGATGCCAAGGCAGCAACGTCTTCTGAACGGTTTGCCCTGGCGCTCATGTCCGATGTCACGCACTAGCGACGTGGTTCCGTCGTCTGCTGAACGGCCGGCCGGTGTCCCGGTGAAGTACGAGGTACGCCGCTCGCCAGCATGTTCGGTGACCGGCGGCGTTGTGAGTTCTTTGGGTGTGAATGGGTTCACAACGACGTCGCCAGGCAAGTGCTATGTTCCAGCCATTCTACTGCCGACTGATTTTCTGAAGAGTGTTTTTCGAACAGCCTCTGAGGAGAGGGTCATGTTCAAGCAATTCCTCTTGGTCGCGGCGATAGCCTCCCTAACGTTAGCCACATCCTCTAAAGCCGATTGCGAATATGCTTTGGAGCGCGGCGCGTCCGCCGAGTCGCGTTCGGTTTCGTTGCATTCTGATGCAGCTCAACTTGCGGAAGGCCTGTTGGATGACATTGTGACTTGGCTCTCATCGAATTTCGACCTGCCTGCCATCAAGCAGCGTCCCGTCGTTGAATTTGCGTCGAAGATGGAGCTTGCGAGGTTGCGTGCAAGGGACCGTACTTCTTCGCAAGGCTTCATGGAAAGCGATGGGCAACTAGCTCAGCGCGAGGTCGTTGCACTTTACGACAACGAGACGAGAACGATCCTGCTTCCTGATGATTGGGGCGGCACTTCGCCGACCGACCAATCGGTCCTGGTACACGAAATGGTCCATCACCTTCAGAATGTTGGAGGGCTCAAATTTGTCTGCCCACAGGCGCGAGAGAAGTTGGCCTACCTGGCTCAGGATAAATGGCTGGAGCGGTTCGGACTTAGCCTGGAGAACGAGTTCGACGTCGACATGTTCACGGTGCTGATAACTTCGGCATGCATGTATTGATTGTGACCGGTCGATCCCTGTCGCTGTCGAACGATTGCCTTTCCAAAAGGAGCGCAGTGCCAAGATCATCTCGTACGTACCAGCAAGATCTTCAGCGGATTTGATTGATGGCCAGACTCCTGGCGGTCCTCGCAGTTGCATTGGCAATCCTGGCGATGGCTCCGGGGCAGCAGAATCAGTTTGTACCGCTGCCAACAGGACCAATGCCAGCGGTGCTTGTTCCCTGAGTTCTCCTGAGGTGACGGGTTCATCCATCGAGCCGGTGGCGCACAGGTCCGCTCCTGGCCCGCGGCGATCTGCAAGGCGGACGGGCGCCGGCATCTGCACGCTATTCAGGCGTCAGCCCCAATGCCTTCACGGCAGCCACCAAGGGAGGCGTTTCGCTGTCGTACAGCTTTCTGAACGCGATATGTCCTTGAGCGGACTCATCGATGCCGTACGCGTCGAGCAGCTTCTGTATCTTGTCAGTCTTGCCGGCTTCTACCATCAGGCCGGAAACACGCTCCACGATGTCCTGCGGCATGCCGATGGGACCGGCAAGAAAGGCGTAACCGGTCATAGCAAAGAGCTCGGACTCGGCACCCTGCTCGAAAAATGTGGGAACGYCGGGAAGCTTTCTGCTCCGCGTCCTCGTCTGCACGGCGATTGCCCTCCCAACTCCGGATTCCAGCGCGTTGACGGCATTGGCGTAACTCCCCATCGCCGCCTGGAGCACGCCGGCCGCGAGGTCCTGCCACATCGGCGCTTCGCCGCGGTAGTGCACGGCTTTCATCTGCAGCCCGTACTGCTTGTTGAGCTCTGCAACGACGATATGAGGGTAGGAGCCTGCGCCGAAGGTCCCGACGTTGGTCACGTTCCTGCGGGCGTATTCGACGAACTCCTTTAAATTGGTGGCATTGGTCGCCTTATAGGCGACCAATGGCAGGTATCCTGCCGACATGCTGGAAATGAGCGCGAAGTCCCTGTCGGCGTCGTATGGCAAAGTCTTGAATAGCACGCGGCTTTGCACCAGAGTTGCGGTGATGGCGAGGAGTAACGTGTAACCGTCCGGTGGCGATTGCTTCACGGCTGCTGCAGCGATCGAACCGCTGGCACCCGCCTTATTCTCAACTATCACCGGCTGGCCGAGCTTCTGGGAGAGGTATTCGCCGTAGACGCGCGCGAGGGTGTCCGCAAGTCCGCCGGCGGGATAGGCGCAAACAATCTTGATCGGCCGGGAGGGCCAGGTCTGCGTCCACCCGCTATCATGATACGACAAAGCGATGGTGGCTGCGCCGGTTGCGATGAAGGCGCGGCGCGTGATCTTCAATGCCATCACGGTCTCCATCATGTTTGTATTCCGAGGACGCGCGTCGTGGCGTTGCTGCCGGTCCTTCAAGCGGACGGCCCTACGTTGAATCCTGAGCCGCTGCTCGGGGCACTGCTGCGCGGTACGGCAAGCCGTTGGTCGTGCTCATGGATTGCTTCCTGAGCAAATTGTGCCGTCCCGAGGATGGTAGCAGGCCATGGGCGGGCGCTCTTGACATTCTGCTTACATTCTCTTCACCGCCGGCTTATTCTTGCGCTGCAACCGGCGCGAGAGACCGACGGGGGAAAGCCACCCAGGGAATTGCCAGCTTGCGGTATCTCTTCGACGAGTACGCATTCGACACCGACCTTCGCGAGCTTTACCGCGGGGCGCACGTGGTCTCGGTTGCGCCGCAGGTGTTCGACCTGCTCGACTACCTGATCCGCAACAGGGAACGGGTCGTAAGCAAGGACGACCTCATCAAGACCATCTGGAACGGCCGTGTCGTGTCCGATGCGGCACTGACGACGCGGCTGAACGTCGCTCGGAGTGTGATTGGCGATTCCGGCGAAAAACAGCGTCTCATCAAAACCCTGCAGCGCAAGGGCTTCCGTTTCGTTGGAACGGTGCAGGAAGTGCAGCGGCCCGCAGACGCGGCGCCCACAGCCGATTCTGGTGAACAGTTTCAGGGTACCGCTGATCCAGATCGGTCCGATGCCGCGACAGTTGCGATGTCGATTCCTGCGCCACGCCTTTCCATCGTCGTACTGCCGTTCGCGAACTTCGGAGGCGATCCCGAGCAGGACTACTTCGTTGATGGCGTGACCGACAGCCTGACCACGGACCTTTCGCGCATCAGTGGTTCATTCGTGATCGCGCGTAACACCGCTTTCACCTTCAAAGGCAAAGCCGTCGATGTAAAGCAAGTCGGACGCGAGTTGAACGTCCGCTATGTGCTCGAAGGTTCCGTGCAACGAGGCGGCAATCGGCTTCGGGTGAATGTTCAGCTGATCGATGCCGAAACCGGCAATCACCTATGGGCCGAGAGGTTCGAGAAACCCGTCGCCGACCTGTTCGACATGCAGGACGAGATCGTATCGCGGCTCGCAAACACGCTAAATGCCCAGCTCATTCAGGTTGAAGCGCGGCGAGCGGAACGTTCAACCCATCCCGATGCAATGGACCTGTATTTCCAGGGCTGGGCTTACGAGAACAATGGGACGACCCCGCAATACATGACGCAAGCGCAGGCCTTTTTCGACCGCGCCCTGGCACTCGATCCCGACAATATCGAGGCGCTGGTCGGCTCGGCGCGGGTTGAAGCGGCGCTTGGGGCCAATCTTGTCACCGACGACTGGAAAGCGCACTTGGCGGCGGCCGAGGCAGCCTCAACCAGGGCTCTGTCCCTTGCGCCAAACCATGCTCGGGCCCGTAGCATCCTGGGTCTGGTCCAATCATTTAGCAACCCGGCCCGAGCCATCGCTGAATGCGAGCGGGCGTTGGCACTGGATCACAATTTGGCCGACGCTCATGCCTTCATCGGTCTCGCCAAGTTTTTTCTCGGTCGCAGTAGCGAGACCGAGGCCCATATCCGCGAGGCGCTTCGCCTCTCTCCTCGCGATTCCTACGCCTACCGGTGGTTCATGTTTGTCGGTCTCGCCAAATTGTTTCTCGGCGCCGACGTGGAAGCGGTTGCCTGGCTGCGCCGGAGCATCGAGGCCAACCGAAATCATCCCCTCCCGCATTACTATCTCGCCGCTGCGCTGTCGCTGCTCGGCTCACCGGACGAGGCGCGGGCCGCCGCACAGGCCGGCCTTGTGCTCAATCCGACCTTCACTCTCCGCCGCTACCGGGCCCGCGTGACGAGCGACCATCCGGCTTATCTCGCCGGGCGCGAGCGTGTGTATGAGGGCATGCGCATGGCCGGGGTGCCGGAGGGATGAACGGCAGGAGGTTGCCGGTGCGCGCCCAACAAGGATCGGGCGCTCCTGGGCTTACGGCGACGGCACGGTCGAAGGCGGCGCGGTGACGTTCGGCAGCGGAGTTGCTGGCCAAGGGCTTGCCGGCCAGGGACCTTTCGGCTTGGCCGCGACCGACGAGCACGCCGCCGCAAGCTGAGTCCGCATCGACGCCAGGCCCGTCAGGTCGATGTCGAATTTCGCGACGTCCACCTTTTCGTCCGGCATCGGCGTGGTCCGCCGGACATGGAGGGAGCGGGACGCCATGATCGCCTTGACCATGTCAGGGTCGATGCTGCCGCTCCACATCTCGTACTTCGCGGCCCGCACCGGAAAACCTCCGGCCTCCTGGTCCTTGTCGGCGTCCGCCGTCATCATGATCGTACTTTTGCCGACRCTCGCCTCGTCGATCTCGCCCGCGAACATCAGCGGCATGCGGTTCCTGGTTTCGCAAAACATACGCCATTCCATCGTCCCGAACGAAGAGCCGCTTTCCTTCTTCACCACCGCGATCTTGCTGATGAACGGCCGCGTTGCCTTCTCCAGCCTCCACATTCCTTCGGCAAACGGTCGCGTGTCGATTCCGAAACGATAGAGCTCGGCTCGCGTCAGCATATGCAGGCTTTCGAACTTCACGGTCCGGATGAGACCGTCGAGCTCGCGGCTGATCCCCATCGCCGCGATGAACGCAGCGCGGTCGCGGTCGGCGTTCGCGATCCGGCGCTGCCTGTATTCCGCGACCGCCTGCGGCGCCGGATGCCCGTGAAAGACGAGGACCAGCCTGGAGTTATGGACTGCCAGGGCGGCGTCGGGAGCGACCTCGCGTGATGTCGCGCCGAGAAACAGGTAACCGCAGGCCGAGTTGCACATCGCATGGTAGGTCGTGAGCTCCGCCTCGACCTCGCCGCCGGCGGCCTTGGTCTTCAGGCATGCGGCGTCCACCTGTGTGCCGGCGGCGCACGCCGTCGCGATCGTCCGGCCGACCCGCGCGACCGCCTTGCGATTGCGCAGCAGCCGGCCGATGACGTAGGACTGCTCCACGTTCCCGCCGGGCGAATGAAGGTAGATCGGACGCTGGGTGTCCTTGACGCCGGCCAGGAAGCGGCGAATGCGCTGGCTGGCGTCCCCATCGATCTCGCCCTCGATGGCGATCCAGCGGTCGCAGCCGGGCCCGCACGCGTCCGGTGCCCCCTTGGCAAGATAGATCGTCAGCCTGTGCGCAAATCCGGGATKTTCGGACGGCGTTTCCTCGGCATGCAGCGCGCATGGAAGCAGCATGGCCACGAGAAACAAAATACGGGCAAGCATGTAACGACTGGGCCACGCGCAGTGAAGATAGACGTCGACGTTACATGATGATCGGCGCGCCTACAACTTTTGGTGGCATGCGGACGCGCGTTTATTGCGCCGGGCGGCACATCGTGCTTTCTCGAAATACAGCGTTCGTCACGTCAGACGATCGATGATTTCGAATAGCCTGTCGCAGGAAGCCTCGATCCGCTTTTGCGGAGATGTGGCGATGCCCAGCAACAGACCGGGGCGCGCCGAAGCCGTGGACGCATACCAGAGCGACAGCGGAGTAGGCGCCAGCCCGAACGATGCCGCTTCCCTGGCGATGGCGAGATCGGGCGCTCCATCCGGCAGCTGCAGGACCGCTGCCAATCCGGCAAGCGCAACATTGGCGGTGCGCGTCCGAAGCTGTTTCAGCAATGCATCGCCTTGCGCGGCGTAGACCCGCTTCGTGCGCCGGAGATGCCGCAGATAATGGCCCTCGCGCATGAAATCGGCGGTGGCGAGCTGCACTGCGGGCCCGGGCGCCGGCGCGAGGCACGCCGCGGCTTCGGCAAATCGCGACGCCAGAGCGGCCGGCGCAACGACAAAGCCGAGCCGCAGGGCAGGGGTCACGGTCTTGCTGAAAGAGCCGATGTGGATGACGCGACCCGCGCGATCGAGCGAGGCAAGTGCCGGCGTGGCTCGGCCCTTGAGCTGCAGCTCGCTGAGATAGTCATCCTCGATCACCCACGCCTTGCGTCGGGTGGCCCAGTCGAGCAGGCGCGAACGCCTCGCCAGCGACAATGTGGATCCGAGTGGCGCCTGCTGCCCGGGCGTCACGACAACCAGCGCCGCGTCGGGAGCATGTTTCAGGCCGTAATCGACATCGATGCCGTCAGCGTCGACCGGGATCGGCGCGATCGACAGTCTGGCAAGCGCGAGACCGTGCCGCGTGAAGGGAAAGCCCGGATTCTCCATCCAGACCTTCGTCTTTGACTCGAGGCCGAGGACACGGAGCGCCAATCCGAGGCCGCCGCTGAAACCGCTTGTGATGATGATCTGCGACGGCGTGCACGCGACCCCGCGCGCCAGCGCGAGGTAGGCTGCGATCTCGCGTCGCAAGTCGAGCTCGCCGCGCGGATCCGGATAGATCGGCGGCGCGCTCATTTCGACGCGAACCGCCTGCGCGCGCATCCTTGCGAGCAGCGTCGCAGGAAAAGTCTCTTGCGCGGGCACGCCCATCTGGAAGATTGCCGGCCCCGCCGTGAGCTCCTGGTACATCTCCATGAACGAGCCGGGCGCCGGGGCTTTGTCCTTGCGAACGGGAAAGGACGGCCGATCCGCGACATGCGTGCCGGTCGCGCGTGACGCGACAATCAGTTGGGCGGAGGACAGCTTTTCATAGGCCGCGCGCACGGTGCCCCGCGCGACGCCAAGCTGGGCTGCCAGGTCCTGCCAGGAGGGCAGACGCGCTCCGGGTGCGAGCACGCCGTTCGCGATGGCGGCCCTGATGCCCCCATGGATCTGCTCGGCCAGCGGCGTCTTCGCAGAGCGATCCAGTTCCAGCCGCAGCGGTTTGGTCATGCCCCTTGGTACACGATTTTCGTGCGTTCTTGGTGCTTTTTTGTGGACCAGGGCAGGGGCATTTATGGCAGAGACACGGGCCGGGCATCGATCATCAAGGAGCAGGACAATGACAGGGCGTCTCGACTACGACCGTATCGCGCCGGCGGGTGTGAAAGCGCTGGGCGGCGTGTACGGTTACATCATGCAGAGCAATCTTCCTGCGGCGCTGATCAACCTCGTCTATCTGCGCGTATCCCAGATCAACAACTGCGCCTACTGCCTCGACATGCATATGCGCGATCTGCTCAAGAGCGGGGCGAAGATCGAAAAGCTCGCTCTGCTGCAGGCGTGGGAGGAAGCCGGCAATCTGTTCGACGCGCGCGAGCGCGCCGCCCTCGCATGGGCCGAAACGGTGACCCGCGTCGCGGATACCGGCGTGCCGGATCAGGCCTATGAAGCCGCGCGCGGGGTCTTCGAGGAGCGCGAGCTCGTCGACCTCACCATCGCGATCGGTCTGATGAACACGTATAATCGTATGGCGATCAGCTTCCGTAAGACGCCGCAGGCCGCCGTCGAGAAGACAGCCTGACGGGCCACGAACGGCATCGGCCGACGTCAATGCAAGGCAGGAGTTAGAAAATGACGAGCGTGATTTCCGGCGTGAAAATTCCCGACAGCCAGCTGGCGCGCGAGGCCGCCGAGCTGGTGCGCAGCTACGAAGACGAGATGCTGTTCAACCATTCGGTCCGCGTCTACGTGTTCGGCGCGATGAAGGGGCTGCGTCAGAAGCTGAAATTCGATTCCGAGTTGCTTTATGTCGCGGCGCTGTTTCACGACCTCGGCCTGGTCGATCACTACCACACCGAAACAAAGCGATTTGAGGTCGACGGTGCCGACGCCGCGCGGGACTTTCTCCGGGCACGCGGCATCGCCGAGCCGCAGGCCGATCTGGTCTGGGACGCGATTGCGCTGCACACCACACCCGGCATTCCGGAATATATGAGACCGGAAATCGCCCTCACGAGGGCAGGAGTTGTGGTGGACGTCGGGGCCGTTGGATATGACGAGTACACGCCGGAGCAGCGCGATCAGGTGATCGCTGCGTTCCCGCGCGGCGATTTCAAGAACGAGTTTCTGAAGGTGCAGACCTGCTCAGCGCTGAAGAAGCCGCAGACGACATTCGGGACCGTCAATTTCGACTATATCCAGGATCACGATCCCAGCTTCCACAAGCCGAACGTGTGTACGCGCATCCGCAATACGCCCTGGCAAAGCTGAGCTGCCGCTAAGCCACCGGATCCCTGACGGCATCCGAACGGCTTCGGTCATCCGGCGCCAGCGGTGGCGCCGGCCGCGCGGGAGCGTCCTTCAGCAAGGCAGCGTCGCTCGAGGCGTCCTCGACCGGCGCGGCTCGGGCCTCGCGCGCGGCGACGATCCAGATCAGGAAGCCAAGAAGCGCGAGCGAGGCTCCGACGGGACCGGTGGAGGTCCAGCCCAGCCCCTCGCGAATGGCAAGGCCGCCCAGGAACGGGCCGAGCGCATTGGCGGTGTTGAACGCCGAATGGTTGAGCGCAGCAGCGAGCGCCTGCGCGTCTCCTGCGACGTCCATCAGCCGCGTCTGCAGGATGGCGCCGAGCGAGACGCTGGCGCCGATCGCGAAGACGTCGGCCGCAAGCAGCCAGGGATTGCCGGCGGCAAGCGGAAACACCAGCAGCGCGACCGCAGCAAACAGCAGGATCACGCCCGCCGTCGGCATCAAGGCGCGGTCGGCAAAGCGCGGCACGAACAGATTGCCGAGCGTTGCGCCGATGCCGAACACGGCGAGGAAGAACGGGATGACCGCGGTGCTGACCTTGGTGACCTCAATCAGCGTCGTCGCGAGATATGTATAGACGGCGAACATGCCGCCAAAGCCGATGGCGCCGATCGCCAGCGTGATCCAGATGCGGCCGTTTCGGAGCGCACCGAGCTCGCGCAGCGGATCGGACCGGCCGGCCGCATCGCGCGGCGCGAACAGCGCGCACAGCAGGACCGTGATCAACGCCAGCACCGACACGAGGCCGAAGCTCGCGCGCCAGCCCATCGCCTGGCCGATCAGATTGGCCAAGGGCACGCCGATGATCGTGGCAGAGGTCAGGCCGAGCATCACCTGGCCGATCGCCTGCGAACGGCGGTGTTGCGGAACGAGCGAGGCCGCGACCAGCGCGGCGATGCCAAAATAGGCGCCATGCGGCAATCCCGACAGAAATCGAGCCGCGATCATCCAGCCGAAGCCCGGCGCGAGAGCGGTGAGCGCGTTGCCGAGCGCGAACACGGCCATCAGGGTCAGCAACTGGGTGCGCCGGGCGAACCGCGCGCCAAGCACGACGATCAGCGGCGCGCCCAGCACCACGCCGAGCGCGTAGGCACTGATCGCGTGCCCCGCGGTCGGCTCGTCGATCCCGAGGTCGGCAGCGAAGAACGGCAGCAAGCTCATCGATGCGAATTCGGTGGTTCCGATCGCAAAGCCACCCATCGCGAGCGAGAACAGGACGATGGCGAGGTGAGGCGGCGCTGAGGCGCGGGGCGAGGTCGCGTGAGGCGAGGTCGTCATGTGTCCTGCATTGGTGGCGTCAACGGGAACCAGCCCAGCGAACGTCGCCACCCCTGCAAGATTTGTCGTCGTACTTAAACCTGCACCAGCTCGCGTCAACATCGGAGGCGCGATGCAAGGCATGCCGCATATCAGCGTCCCGATTTACGGGTGGCGCGATCCGGACGCGTCGCGCACCAACCTGCGGCCTCATCGGTGCGCTTCGGCCTTCCGGCGACTTTCGCTATCCACTCTACAGACGGGGTCGACACGCCTGAGGGTAGAACAGTTGCATAGCTGCACCAAAGTGTATTGGCGGTTGAGGCGGTCGGCGCGACCTTTTGCCATCGCGCCCGGCGCGAGGGCTTCCACTTCGGGGCCCGGCGCAAGTGAGAATTCGCGAATGCTGTCGAAATTCAGAAGGAATTCATAAGGAATTCAAAAGGAATTCGAAAGGTAGCGTGCATTGATTGGGCGCCTTATTCCGGCGCGAGCCGCTCATCGCCAAGACGAGGTAATCCGAAGAAGCCCTCTTACTCTCCGCCGCGACTTGTTGTGGCGCTGCCGCTCCGAGCCATTCGGGTGATTTTGGTAGCGCCTCAACCGAATTGCGTTTAGCGTGTTGCAGATTGGTTCAACGACGAGACTCTGCTCGGCAAGAGGCTTTATTCGCCGCTGAGGGATCAATGAAGTCGGAGCCTACGAGCGTCCCCCCGTCGTCGCCGAACACCGCCAACGACAGTGGTGCGAGGTTGGTTGGTGCTGCCGAACAGGACTTTAATTCCCAAGTCGGTACGATCCTCGAATTCGAAAGACCTTTCCGCGCCGTCCTCGTGGCGGACGTCGTCAGCTATACCAGACTTATGGAAGCTGCTGAGGTCGAGACGCATAGTCGCTATCGGGCTCTTCGCGTGAGCGTCATCGATCCGGCCTTGATCGGTCGACGAGGCGAGATTGTGAAGAACACCGGCGACGGCTTCGTCGCGGTGTTCGAGAGCCCGCTCGATGCCCTTCGCTGTGCCTCCGAGTTGCAGCGTGAAGTCACCGGGCTTGAAACCTTGCAACCTCCCGAGCGCCGCATAGCCTTTCGCATCGGCGTCCATTGGGAGCCTGTCATCTTTGATCTGAACGATGTCTACGGCCATGGTGTCAATATCGCAGCACGCTTGCAATCTGTCGCTCCCGCGGGCGGCGTTGTGGTGTCGTCGGCCCTTTTGCGAGTAGTCGCCGATCTGAGCGAATTCAAGTTTGACGACCTGGGTGAGCTTCATCTCAAGAACCTGTCGCGGCCGGTTCATGCCTTTCTCCTGCTCTCGCCGGGAGTGGACCGCCGCACGGTGATCGGCGCTTCCACCAAATCCTCGAGACGAACCAAACTGCCCTCGATCGCCGTTCTTCCGTTTGCGAACAGCTCTTCGGAGG
>NZ_JBFRFR010000063.1:0-52386 GCF_052114925.1 Bradyrhizobium sp. 2TAF36
GTGTCAGGAGCAGCGCATCGCGCAGGATGGCCCGGTCGGAAAAGCCGACCTGCTTGACCGCGCGCATCGCATCGATGCTTTCGGCGGGCGAGACATGCACGCCGGCACCGCGCGCCGCTCGAAAGAAACGATGGAGGTTCTCGCGCATCGGCGTCAACCGAAGACGTTGGACCGTGCCGCCTTGGCAATAAAGGTCGTAATCTGGGGCTGAGCCGCCTCGATATCGGCCTCGTATTTCAGGAGCACATTGAGCGTGTCCTTGACGATCTCCGTATCGAGCTCCGAGGCCTGAAGTAGAACCAGAACGCGCGCCCAGTCGATGGTCTCACTGACCGAAGGCAGCTTCTTCAGGTCGAGCGAGCGGATCTCGTGGATGAAGCCGACCATCTGCCGGCGCAGCGCCTGCGAGATGCCGGAGACGCGGCTCTCGACGATGCGTTCTTCGAGCCGCTGCTCGGGGAAGCCGATATGCAGATGCAGGCAGCGCCGCTTCAGGGCGTCGCCGAGGTCACGCTCGCTGTTGGAGGTGAGGATCACCGTCGGCGGCGTGATCGCCGCGACCGTGCCGAGCTCCGGGATCGTGACCTGGAAATCGGAGAGGATTTCCAGCAGCAGCGATTCGAATTCAGCGTCGGACTTGTCGATCTCGTCGATCAGCAGCACGCAGCCGCCCGGCTGCTCCAGCGCCTGGAGCAGCGGCCGCGGCTCGACGAACTCCTTCGAGAAGAACACGTCGCCGAAATCGTGGAGCTGATTGAGTGCGTCATGCAGCGTCTGCGCGCCGCCGAGGACTTCGCCGAGCTTGTCCTTGAGGATCTGGGTATAGAGAAGCTGCTTTGCGTATTTCCACTCGTAGAGCGCCTTGGCCTCGTCGAGGCCCTCGTAGCATTGCAGGCGGATCATCTTCATGCCGCGCCAGGCGGCAATGGCCTTGGCAAGCTCGGTCTTGCCGACGCCCGCGGGGCCTTCGACCAGAATCGGCTTCTCGATCTGCTGCGACAAATAGACGGCGGTCGCGATCTGCCGGCTCGCGATATAGCCTTGCGCGGCGAGGCCGCTCTCCACTGCCTCGATCGAGGTCGAGGCCTTCTGTTCAGCCACGAAAGGGCGCTCCCAAAGGTCTTGCTTGAGGCTTGTTCTGCCTGCGTTCCCGGCAAAGAACAAGCCTCGTTTGGGACGGCCTGACCCGCGCAGAACGTCGCTTTTTCCGTTCAGCGCAAATACTTAAGCGATGGCTGATCGTGCGGTCAGTGCCGCAGCTCCGGCTTGCGGATGGTCTGCCGGACTTCCGCGCCGCAGTCCGCGCATTCATAGACGAAGTCGATCCTGGCAAGGCCCCAATGCGGTTCGACCTCGCGGACGTACATCGGCAGGAACCCCATGCAGGCGGGACAAATTACAGGCGCGATTTCGATGTCCTGATGATGCTGTACATAAGCTGGCATCTCGGCTCTCCTTCGCAGGCGACCACCAAACCCCGCGAAAAGGCTACTGCCGGAACGCGCCGGTGCCGTCATCAACTCTTTCGAACAGAGGCGGAACGGCAGGCGTTTGTCGTTCGCTGTGACATTCTTGTTACGTCTCTGTACTGTAACGGGCCGACCAAATTCCTATTTCACAGGCCGATCCGTTTTCTACGAACCTTCACTGCAACAATAAGGGAGCAACGCCCATGACGCATGCCATTCGCTTTCACAAGACCGGCGGTCCTGAAGTCCTGGTCTGGGAGGAAGTCAGTGTCGGCAAGCCCGGGCCGGGCGAGGCGCGCATTCGCCACACGGCGGTCGGCCTCAACTTCGTCGACATCTACAACCGCTCCGGTGTGTATCCGGTGCAATTGCCGAGCGGTCTTGGCAGCGAGGCGGCCGGAATCGTCGAGGAAGTCGGGGCCGGTGTCACCGATCTGAAGCCGGGCGATCGTGTCGCCTATGGCGCCTCGCCGCTCGGTGCCTATTCGGAGGCGCGGCTGATCCCGGCCGACCGGCTGTTGAAGCTGCCCGACGGCGTCGACGACAAGACCGCAGCGGCCATGATGCTGAAGGGCCTCACGACGCAATACCTGATCCGCCAGACCTATCGCGTGAAGGCCGGCGACACGATCCTGCTCCATGCCGCGGCCGGCGGCGTTGGTCTCATCTTGAGCCAGTGGGCAAAACATCTCGGCGCGACAGTGATCGGCACCGTCAGCAGCGACGAGAAGGCAAAGCTCGCCAAGGCACATGGCTGCGATCATGTGATCATCTACACGCGCGAGGATTTCGTGAAGCGCGTGGACGAGATCACGGGCGGCAAGAAGGTGCTGGTGGTCTATGATTCCGTCGGCAAGGATACGTTCCTGAAGTCGCTGGATTGTCTTGCGCCGCTCGGTGTTGCCGCGCTGTTCGGTGCGTCCTCCGGCGCTGTCGAGCCGCTCAACCTCGGCCTGCTCGCGCAGAAGGGCTCGCTCTACGTCACCCGTCCGACGCTGTTCACCTACGCTGCCAAGCGCGAGGCCCTGGTCGCGATGGCGAACGAGCTGTTCGACGTCGTGAAGTCCGGCGCGGTCAAGATCGAGGTGCACCAGACCTATCCGTTGAAGGACGCCGCCAAGGCGCATGCCGATCTCGCCGCGCGCAAGACCACGGGCTCGACCGTCCTCACGGTGTGATCGCCAGCCGGGCAGTGACGCAGGCCGTTTGGGCCTGCGTCACGTCTTCTCGTGCTTGCGCAGGTCGTGGGCGTGATCGAGACGGATCGCCTGGAGGTCGACTTCTTCAGGCGGAACCTGGGGGAGGGCCGCCTCGGTCAGGATGGCCTCGGTCACGTCCTCGACCGCATTCTCCGCGATTTCGTGGATGAACGAGATGTTTCGATATTCACCCGAAGCGACGCGGGAGATGACCTCGCGCCTTGTGATCTCGGGATCGACGACCGCTTCGCGTCCGCGCCGCCCATAGTCGATCATCACGACGAAATACTGCATGAAACGATCCTGCCGCGCCCCGTAGCCGGGAGCGCGGCAGAGTATTTCCGAAAAACAGAATTAAGTCAAGGGAGATTTCCAGAAATCGGAAATCGACGCCTATTTGCTCTTCTTGCGAGGGCGTGCCGACTTGGCGCGCAGCCGCTCGAGTTGGCCCTTGGGCATGGACAGGCAGATCTCGCCGACCCACTCGAGCTTGACGCCGACGATCGGCTTGGCGTTGAAGCTGTTGAGATTGACGACGGAGGGAGTTTTCCCGCGTTCGATGGTCTTCAAATAGCGTTCACCGGTCTTGAGCCGGACCACGGCCTCTTCACCGTAGAAGCTCGACAGCGGATGACGCTGGTCCTTGTAGACGACGATCACGTCGCCGCTCTCGTATTTGGGCAGCATCGAATCGCCAACGATCTCGAAGGCGACGGTCTCTTCCATGATCGGGAACGGCAGCGCGATATCGCCGAGGCCTTCCGGGGGAACCTGTTCATAATCGGGCTCGATCACAGCGCCGGCCCCGACGCGGCCCATGATCGGCGCGAGATTGAGCTCGAGATATTCCATGATCGGAATGATTTCGGACGCCTTCACCAGGCGCTCGCCGCCCAGGATCTCCGACACCGCGCCGGGCCGCACGCCCATGGCCGCCGCCAGGCCGCCCTTGCTTTTGCCCGTCTTCTCCAGGCCCCGCTCGATCATTGCAACGTCCAACATGGTGATTCCCTCGATTGCCCATCGTCCCGCCTCTTGTAATCCGAAATTCGGAATTGATGCAATTATGAATATCAGAATTGTCGCTTGACAGTTGCTTCGGAATAACGGAATGTACGCTCCGCCTCGCGATCGAACGATCGGAGGAGGCGCATCACAGGACAGCAGCATGGAACCGGGTCATTGGCCGTCGGAGCACTCCGACGCGCTTCGCGACTATTTTCTCAAGGGGATGTCTTATGCGGAGATCGGAAGACAGATAAACGGAAGGTTTGGAACGGCTTACACACGCAACGCGGTGGCCGGCCGCGCCAAGCGGCTGGGACTCGCGGCACCGGCGCGGATGACAAGTCCATCGATCGTGCCGTCCTTGCCGTCAGGAGCCTGTCTCATCGGGCCGCCCCGACCGGTGGTGCCGAACCTGAACTTGCCACCGAAATCCGCAATGAAGCCCGCGCGAGTCAAGTTGCGCTGTGTCGGCGTCCACCCCCGCCTGGTCGCGCTGGGCGAGCTCGGGCGCGACGACTGCCGCTATCCCTATGGTGGCGACAAGGACGGGGAGGGGATCGCCTTCTGCGGCCATCCGCGCCAGCAGGGCTCCAGCTATTGCACGCCGCATGCCCGCCTGACGCGAAAGTCTGAGGCTGCATCCGCTCGCGCCGCCGGTCCCGTCGTCCTGAGGCTGATCTCTGCCGCCTGACGGGGCCGCTATTCATTCAATTTGCGAGGAGTATCCGAGTGGCAGGTGCACGACGCAACAAGTCCTACAGATTGACTGGAATCTACGATCGGCGCTCGCGCGAGGTGCCGTTCAATGCCGAGGTGGCGGAGGTCGAGGTCGACAATCCGCTGGCGCTCGATGCCGGCGAGAAGATCGTCGCCGTCCGCTCGATCCGCGGCGATCCGCTCGGCCGGTTGCACGCGCATCACCAGATCGACGAGGCGCAATATCGCGGCGGGCGCGCCTTTCAGAGCGACTGGGAGAGGGCGGAGCGCGGGCCCCAGGCGGTGGACCCGACGCGCGAATACGTCGATGGGACGCGCTCGCGTGAGCCCGTTACCGAGGACCAGCGCCAGGCTGTGCTGCGCCTGAACCGGGTCGAGCGCGAACTCGGTACCGACGGCGCCGCGCTGGTGCACGACGTCCTGGTGCTGGGGCTGACCATGGATCAGATCGGGGAGCGGCGCGCTGTTCGTACCCAGCGCTGGAACGACTATTTCGCGCGGCGCTTTCGCGAATGCCTGGACCGGCTGGCGCTGATCTACGGCTTTGCGACGGAAGGCCGGGCTCGGCGCGCCAAGCAGCGTTGAGAGTAGTGGCGCGCCTGCGGGTCTCGCCGCAGGCGCGCCCGGGTCGCTTGTTACGGATGCGGCACGATCTGGTAAGGCGTCGTGTAGGGCTCGACACGGAGAGACGCGTTGGCCAAGAGCCCGATCTTCGCGGTCGGCGCCTGTTGCAATTCACCGTTCGGGCCGCGATGCACGTTGTACTGCCAGACCGTGAGATCGCCCTTCTGCGCCAGCGCGTGCGCAACCGCGCTCGCATCATTGCCGCCGAGCGCCTGGAGCTCCTCCGCCGACAATCCGACGACGATTTCGTCCTTGATGGTGACGATCTTGAACAGATTCATCCTGGTCTCCTGCGCCCACGCGCCTTGTATCGAGAAAGTGAGAAGCGCGACGGCGCCGCCCTTGATGAGATCGCAGCGGGAAAGCATGCTGTCGTCCTTTGGTGCTGAGGCGCGCCCGAATCGAGAAGTCCGTCAGCCATGGCGCCCGTGGTCTGCGTGGCCGCTTCGCAACCGCTTGGTCGTTCCACCTTGAACGACGGTTCATTGGCGGAGATATCTTCGGACCGATGAACCCGGTACGGGGAACCGCGTCTAAGCCGAGCAGCTGAAGGGGGCTTCACTGGCGAACGGATCAAGACGCTGCAGGCTGGCTGCGCGGCTCGACGTTCATTTTGCCGACGATACAACCGCCGAGGTCGGACTCAACAATTACGTGTATACGCTGAAAAAACTTTAATCTGGCCTCGTTCACACCGGAAACACGGCGAAACGCCGCACCGATTGACAGCGACCGAGGCCGTGTGCGTGGGTGATGCCGCTTCTTGACGCAGGTGGGTGACGACGGTCCATATTCCTGTTATCCGGAATTGCCGTGGTGCGATGCGGACGAAGCATCGCTACGGCGACGGTTGGGCTTGCCGGAAGGGTTGTTTCTTGACATAATTGCAACCTGTTCGGTTGAGCCAGTATATGGTTCAGCGTGTTAACCCACCGGGTGCCCCGGCCGAGATCTCAGGGTCACCATGGCGTCCGGTCATGGTGTTCGGTTCTCGAGCGAGAACTCGACGTTTGATCGCGAGGGCCGATGCTTGTCATAGGTGCGAGATGAAAAACCTCAATTTCGCGGCTGAACTGCACCTTAAGCTCGGCGCGCCTGCAAGCAGCACCGTTGAAAGTCTGCGCCTGCTTCGCGCGTTCCTGAAGCTCGGGCCTCGACAGCGTTTCGAGGTCATCAAGCTGGTCGAAGACCTCGGCACCGAAGAAACCCTTCCCGAGCACCCCCTGTCTTGACCCCCGGCCGCGCGCCGGCCTTACGCCTCATCCCTCGTTTTCCTGCCGGAGCGGACCGCCGGGCGACGTTTGTCCCCCAGGCTGCCGCTGGAATGCGGTCCGGCAAGTGTGGTATTCAGTTGGGAAAAACGGGGAGGAGGAGGAGTATGACCATGATCGAACCGAAGCTCGAAGTCCCGGCCGAACTGCGCGACCTGGCCGAAAAGACGATCGACCAGGCGGAACAGGCGTTCGGCATGTTTTTCGAAGCTGCCACCAAGTCGATGACGTCGGTTCCCGGAGCGGGTACCGAAGTGTCCAAGCAGGCGCTCGCGTTCACTGAGCAGAACATGAAGTCGGCGTTCGAGCACGCGCGCAAGCTCGTGCATGCCACCGACCTTCAGGAAGCGATGCGAATCCAGTCCGACTTCCTGCGCAGCCAGTTCACCAGCGCCGGCGACCACATGCGCCAGATGACCGGCAGTTTCATGCAGCCCGGCAAGGGAAAGTCCTGAGTTCCAGTGTGCGCCGCGTGCCCGCAAATTGATCCTGCGTGATGCCGCGCTCAGCCGCAGCACGATCCTGGAAATTGCGAGAGATCGATGCGGGCGATGATCGACCGCAGCAGCTTGCGGGTCGCACGATAGAGATGCCGCGCGAATGCCGGTGTCCTCGCAGCCGGCAGGCCAAGGCCTGCCGTATCGAGACGTTTCGGATCAAGGCTTTCGATGGAGTGCGACACGTGCCTCTCCGGGATGGTGAGGCCCTTCCTATCGTCGCCAGTCTAGAGCTGCCTTGATCTGCCGCAAAGGGGGCCCGGCTAGTAGTCGCCGGGGTTCATGATCATCGGGCTTCTGGTGTCAGCCGGCGCGAGCGAGCTGCTGGCACTGTCACGCAGGAAGCGGTCGAGTGTCGCCTGGATCTTCTCCTTGACCGCATCGGGACCGCGATCGCTCATCTCGGTGTGCTGAGCACCGGTATGGACGATGTCGATGCCGCGCGCTTTGGCCTCTTCAGGCGTCGGCAGCACGCCCGGGTCGGTCTGGAAATGYGGATCCTTGGAGCGGAACGACAGGATCTTCAGGTTGTCGCTGAGCACGAAGGGCACCCGCAGATTGTCGAGCGTGATCACCTTCGACACGATCTCCGGGTGCTGATGGGCGACATACATCGAGACGTCGCCACCGTTGGAATGGCCGACGAGGGTGATGTGGTCGTAGTCGGTGTTTTCCTGCCGTCGCTTCAGTTCGGCCAGGGCGAAAAGGATGTTGGCCTCGCAGCGGATATAGACCTCGCGCCGCCCGACATATTGCTGACCGACATGGGTCATCAACGGCGGATCGCTCGGCAGGTCCTGCTGGATGCTGGCAACGAGATAACCGCGCGCCGCGAGCACGTTGGCGAGGAAGGAATACTCGGTCGCCTTGACGGTGTTGCCGTTGCTGATGATGGCGAGCGGGAGCTTCCAGAGCCCGAGATTGGCCTTGGTCTCGTAGTCGCGCCGCACCGCGATCTCGACCGAGATCGGCCGTTGGCGCGAGGCATCGAACAGGGTCAAAATCTCATGTCGGATCGCGAACCGGCTGACCACGAAATACTGGCCGACGCCGAGTACGCAGAGAAAGGCCAGGATTGCAAACACCCTCTTCATGGTTCCGTCCCAATCACTTTCGACTGAAAATGGTCATTGCAAGCCCCCGGATCGAGCGATCGTGAGCAGGTTACGGGATTAAATTTAGGCAAGTCTGTGAGCAAGGCCGCAAAAGGGCCGCATGCCGGGTGTGCTCAAAGCGCGGCAGCTAGAGGCAGCCGCCCCTGCCGCGTTCGGGGCAGAGCCGGAATGCGCTCGAGAGGGTGAACAGGAAGCGTGGGCTGCGGCGCTCGTTGTCTGGAGCCCGGTAGCTCAAGGGGACGGCTACGCCGAGATCGGCTTGAAGATCATCCGGCAGAAAGAACCGCACGCCGGCTCCGGCCGATGTCAGCGACAGGCCGTCGCTCAGGCGGTAGCCGTCGTTCCAGACTGCGCCGGCGTCGCCAAAGGCGTAGAGCTGATAGCCGGTCCAGTAGCGGAAATTGAGCTTCTGGTCGAAGCGCAGCTCGAGCTAGCCGGCAAGACCGTTGTCGCCGCTGATCTCGGCTGCACCATAGCCCCGGCCGAAAGCCGCGCCGCCGAGATAGAACTGCTGCGAAATGAACAGCGGCCGCGATGCCGTCTGGCTGGCGGTCGACAGCTTGAGCGACCAGACGTCGTTGAGGGTCTGGTAGCGCGTGAACCAGAGGTTCAGCACCGAGAAGTTCGACGCGGCGCCGTCGCGCGAGAGCAGATCGTCGTCGAAATGCGAGGCACCGAAGATGTCGAGACCCTGGCGGTAGGTGAGCGTCGCGAAATTGGTGCCGCCGAAGCGATCCTGGAGCCGGTAATCGGCGGTCAGGCTCGCGGTCCTGATGTGGTCGTTGGTACCAGGGGCCGTAAAGATCGTGCTCGGACACGTTGCTGGAGGTCCCGGCCAAGGTCAGCGTCAACGCCGATGATTGCGACATGAAGGGCACGGTGCTTGCCCGCAGCTCGAACGCCTCTGTCGTGGTGATGTCGCTGTCGAGGCGGCGGGCGTCACCCGGCCGGACCGCGCTGTACAGGACGGAAGCGCCGAGGCGCACGCCGTCGACGCCGACGGGCGCGTCATAGGATAATCGCGCGAAGCCAAGCTCACGCGGATCGTTGGCAATGGTCGACAGGTTGACCGCCAGCGTATCGCCGGGCGTGAGGTAGGAGTTGAAAGCGCCGGTCGCGTAGGTCTGCCACGGGCCGACCGACGATGAGCCCAGATTATCCAGGCCGAACGACGAGAAGACGTGCCAGGTCTTCAAATGGACGATGAGGCGGAAGCGACCGGTGGCACCGCCGATCTCCTCGAGCGCGGTGTCGGTGATCCGGATGCCCGGCCCGCTATTGATGAGGAAGAGCTGACGTTCGAGCGTTGCCAGGCGCGACGGCTGCTCGGCGAGAACCGGGCCCAGCATCGGCCTCACGCCAAACTGCTCGGCGCCGTCGCCTTTCAGCTCGGCCTGCACGATGGCGCCTTCAATCACCTGGATCCGGACGCGGCCGTCGGCGATGTCCTGCGGCGGCACGATCGCCCGGCTCAGATGAAAGCCGTCTGCGCGGTAGAGATCGCTGATCGCGCCGGCGATCGCGGCGAGGTCGGCTTGCGAGACCTTCTTTCCGAGATAGGGCTGATAGGCTGCGGCGATGCGATCGCGGGGAATGGCTTGGGCGCCGCTGACATCGATCCCGCGCAACACGAATTGCGGTTTCGTATCCCCGCCTGTGTTGGGCCGGCCGACCGCCGGCAGCGTGACCGGAGGACGGCTCAGCGATTCCTGCTCGGTTTGGTTTTCAAAGTATTTCTCGGGCTGCCGCGGATCAAAGCCCGGTTGGYTCGCCTGTTGAGCGAACGCCTGCGAAACTCCCGTGAAAATCGGTGCCGCCAGCACCAGTGCAACGAGGAGATGCCGCTTCTCAATACGCGCAGCGAGCCGCTCACCGTAGTATAACGGAGCGGTGCCCAGTAGCCGGTAAGAGTTCGTTAGCTGCATGATTTTTCTTAGTTTTTTATGGTCAATGAATGGTTAATGCAGCCACTGGACTTGCCGCTTCCCGCTAATTCTCTCTTGAGTGATTTCGGATACGCCTCAGCACTGGCTGTAATGCGGGACTGAGGATCGTGATGCTGGGCAGAGTTGGAATGCGGTGCGCTTTCGTGGCCGCGCTGATCCTGGGTACGGCCTCGTTCGCATCTGCCGCGGACGATGGCGTCTGGTCAGTCAGCAAGTCCTCGGGTGAGGTCTGGCTTGCCGCCAACGGCGCGCAGCCTGTGTCATTGACCCAGGAAGGGACGCTGAGGGCCGGTGATACCATTCGCACCGGACGCAACGGACGCGTGCTACTCGTCCGCGGCGAGGAATCGATTTTGATCTCCCCGAACTCGGTGGTCGGTTTGCCGGCCGAGAAGAAGGAAGGGCTCTCGACCACCATCATCCAGCAGGCGGGTTCGATCCTGCTCGAGGTCGAGAAGCGCAACGTCAAGCATTTCGAGGTCGAGACGCCGTATCTCGCCGCCGTGGTCAAGGGAACGCAATTCAGCGTCACCGTGAATGCTAGCAGCACCAAGGTCGGCGTGCTCCGCGGCCAGGTTGAAGTCTCCGACTTCAAGTCCGGACAGATCGCACAGGTCATGCCGGGACAGGCCGCCACCTCCTTTGAGCACGGCAAGCCCGGCCTCAGCCTGAGTGGTGCCGGMACCTTCAATCCGATCGAGCACGGCAAGCCGCGCGCCTCGACGATCGAGCGAGTCCCGGTGCCGAAATCGGGCCTGTCGGCACCGCGCAATGCGGCGAGTGGCCATGCGATCCATGCGCTCGGTCCGATCGACAAGGGGACCAAGGCGGCCGGCGCGCCGGCGCAATCGCATCAAGCGGCCGGCGGTCAGGCGCCCAAAGGCGTCGTGCGTATCTCCAGTTCGCTCGGCGAGGTCAAGCTGAACGTCCACAAGGTTACGAACGGGCTCGCCCACGGCGCCGTGACAACGGGGCACGTGCGCAACGCGAACGCCAGCACCGGGACGGAGACGGTGTGGAGCGATACGAAGGCGAGCACGACGACCACGGCCGCCAACAGCTCCAACGTCACGGCGGTTACGGTGAGCAGCAGTGCACCCGCGGCCAGTGCCACGTCGACGTCGTCAAATACGACGACGACCGTTGCGACTACCGCTGGTTCGACCAGCGATGTGTCCGGCGGAAGCTCTGTGAGCGGAAGCAGCGGGACTGGCGCGACCAGCAACGGAAGCGGCGGCACCGGCAATAATGGCAACAACGGTAACGGGAACAGCGGAAACGGGAATAACGGCAACAACGGTAACGGCAATCATGGCCACCACTACGGTTGGTATTGGGGCAGAGGCCATCGCTAGGACCGTGTCGTCGGTATAGGGGAGCGCCTGGCGGCAGGGACCGCCGGTGCAGGGGAGCAAAGTGAAACGCCATCGGCCGCATATTCTTGTCATGATCGCGCTTGCGGTCGTGCTGTCCACGGGGTGGCACGGCGCGCTCCGCAATGCGCTCACCGATCTGCGCTTCGCCTGGCAATCGCGTACGGCCAGCGGCAATGTCGTCGTGGTGGCCATCGACGCACCCTCGATCGACCAGATCGGGATATGGCCCTGGCCGCGCCGGCTCCACGCGGAGCTGTTGCACAGGCTCGAGGCGGCGGGGGCACAGGACGTCGCCTTCGACGTCGATTTCAGCACACCATCGGATCCGGCCTCTGACGAAGCCCTCGTCACCGCGCTTCGGGAGGTTGGCGGTTCGACGATCCTGCCCTCCTTCAAGCAGCCGACGCCGAATGGTGGCGCGGTTCACGTCAATCGTCCACTGAAGCCGTTCAGCAACCAGTCGTGGCCGGCCGTCGTCAATGTTGCGATCGAATCCGACGGGCTCGTGCGCCGCTATCCGGTCGGAGAGAAGCTTGGCGATGCCGTGATGCCGTCGATGGCCGTCGTGTTGGCCGGGCAGGATGCCAATCGGCGCCCGCCCTTCCTGATCGATTTCGGCATTCGTGCGGCCTCCATCCCAAGTGTCTCCTATTTTGACGTGCTGCACGGCGATGCCGCGACCTTGGACAAGCTGAGAGACAAGAAGATCATCGTCGGTGCTACTGCCCTCGAACTGGGCGACCGGTTCAGTGTTCCAAACGGTAAGAGCGTCTCTGGGCCCGTCCTCCAGGCGCTCGCGGCGGAATCGATCCTCCAGAATCGGATGCTGCGCTGGACGTCCGATGCCGGCATGATCATTGGCTTGGGCCTGATCTGCCTGGCGATGATGTATTCGTGGCGCCGTTCCGCACCGGGCGTCCGCGTCACCATCCTCGTCGCCGCAGGAGCGGGCGCGGAACTTGCCGCTGCGCTCGTGCAGGCAAGCTGGCCGCTCATCATCGACACGTCGCTGTTTCACATTGCGATCATTGCCTATCTGACCGCGATTGCACTCGACGAGATCGATTTCCGTAGTCTCCTGGGACGTATTGCCGAGAGCCGCTTTCATCGTATCGCGATGTCGCTCGGCGACGGTCTGATCTGCACCGACGAGGATCATCGGATCACGGTGTGGAATCCGGGCGCCAGTGCGATCTTCGGTTACATGCCGACCGAAATGATCGGACGTCCGTTCGAAACGCTCTGTGCGGAGCCCACCGGCGGTGGCGCAAAGGCTTTTGCCATGCGCGATGCTGCGCGCCAGGCGCTGTTGGTGCCCGGCGGTGCCGTCGTCGTCGAGTTCCAGGGGCGGCGGAAGAACGGCGAGACGTTCCCGGTCGAAGCGAGCTTTTCGGGCTGGCAGGGCACGGACGGCTTCCAGTACGGAGCGATCCTGCGCGCCATCTCGGTCCGCAAGCGCGAAGCCGAACGCGTCAGGTATCTCGCCGAACATGACGCGTTGACCGGTCTTGCCAACCGCAACATGCTGCATGCGAGCCTCGCCAATCTGATCGCCGCGGCGGAGCGGCGATCGTCCGACGTCGCGCTGCTCGTGCTCGGGCTCGACGGCTTCCAGCAGATCAACGACATGCTTGGACATTCGGCCGGCGACCTCGTGCTGCGGGCCGTCGCGGAGCGCCTCCGGACCAAGGTCGATGGCAAGGCGGTCGTCGCCCGGCTCAGCGGCGACGAGTTCGCCATCGCGCTTGATTGCACGGAGGCTGGCGAGCCGATTGTGGAGTTTGCCGAGCGGATCGCGCGCGCGTTCGAAGTGCCGCTCGCAACGGGCGCGCGCCAACATCGCGTCAGGATCAGCATTGGCGTCGCCGTTTATCCGGAAGGTGGGCACAACGCCGATGATCTTCTCGGCAATGGTCATCTGGCGCTGAGCAAGGCAAAGATGACGCGGCGCGGCAGCCACGTGATCTTCGAGAGCGCGATCAGGCAGGAGCTGGAGAACCGGCTGACATTGGAGAGCGAACTGGCGCTTGCCGCGGATCGCGGCGAGTTCGAACTGTTCTACCAGCCACAGGTTCGGCTGGTCGACGGCAGCCTGCTCGGGGCTGAAGCGCTCATCCGCTGGCGGCATCCCGCGCGCGGCTATGTCTCGCCCGGGGAATTCATGCCGGTGGTCAACACCTCGCCCCTGTCCGAGCGGATCGCGAACTGGGTGATGGAGACCGCCTGTCGGCAGGCGCGAGCCTGGGAATTGTCCGGAAACAGCGTGCGCGTCGCGATCAACCTCTCGCCGTCGCAGCTCGAGTCCGGCGACCTCGCGCATTCCGTTGCGGCGCTGCTCGCGGAGACGGGGCTCACGCCGTCACTGCTCGAGCTCGAAGTCACCGAGGATATCCTGCTGCATGACGAAAGCCGCGTGCTCGACATGTTCGAGCGGATCCAGCAGCTCGGCGTCCGTGTTCTGTTCGACGATTTCGGCACGGGCTATGCGAGCCTGAGCTATCTGAAGAAGTTTCCGCTCGACGGGCTCAAGATCGATCGGTCGTTCGTGCTTAACCTGCTCGCCGATTCCGACGACGCCGCGATCGTCGGCTCGACCATCGGTCTCAGCAAGCAGCTCGGGCTCACTGTCGTGGCGGAGGGCATCGAGAACCGTGCCACGGCCGACTTCCTGGTCAGCATGGGATGCGAGGAAGGGCAGGGATATTTCTTTGGCCGCCCGATGCCTGCCGAGGCGTTCGAGAGGCAATTCCTGCCGGCTGAACTCGAAGCTGTCAGCGCGGCCTGAACCGCTTCGACTCCGACCGCTAGCGCCGGCGTGCGACTGCGACGCCAAAGAGGAAGGCGACGAACAGACTGGCCAAGGGCGCTTCGCGCGTGATCGCGGCGACCGTCGCGAGCGGTTTACCCGGCTTTCGAGCGTCGTCGATGACATGCGTCAAGCGGTCGACAGCGGCGCGCAAGCCTCCTGCGACCTCTCCGATCGTGTGGGAGACGTCGGCCGCCGCGTCGATGGCGCGCTCGGCCATGCCGGGCTGGGACGGGGGCTGCGGAATCTCGGTGCTCAAATTCGTAAACTCCGCTTCTGATGAAGTGAATGAGGCCGGCACCTTTGGCTATCCGCGCGAGCGCTCGTTTTGAACAGCGGGTCCGAAGACCTTTGGCTATCCGCGACAGGCGCCGTAATGTACGGCGGGTGCCGGCCTTGCAGGGAAAATGCGGCGCGCGGGATTTTGTTCCGGGACGGCTTCTCGCGCGGCGTCTTTTCGGCGGGAAATACCCGTGAAACGACGGGTCCGAATCTCTGTTAGGCTGTCACGACCTTGTGGATGTCAGGAGACTGCCGTGACCGATCGGACCATGCCGGATCGAGCCCGGCGCATCGCCTTGCTCGGCGCGCCCATCGACATGGGCGCTTCGCAGCGCGGCACCTTGATGGGCCCTGCGGCGCTGCGCACCGCCGGGCTTGCGGCATTGCTCGAAAGCCTTGATTTCGAAGTTGTCGATTATGGCGATCTCTCCGTGGCGGAGGTCAGGGACCTCGCTGACAGGCTGCCCGAAAAAGCCAACCACTATCGCGAAATCCAGCGCTGGACGCGCCTGCTGAGCCGCAGAGGCCATGAGATCGCACAGACCGGCGCGTTGCCGATCTTCCTCGGCGGCGATCACACATTGTCGATGGGCTCGGTGAATGCCATGGCGCGCCACTGGCAGGAGCGCGGACGCAAGCTGTTCGTGCTCTGGCTCGACGCCCATGCCGATTACAATACGCCAGAGACGACGATCACCGCAAACATGCACGGCATGTCGGCGGCGTTCTTGTGTGGCGAGCCCGGCCTCGACGGATTGCTCGGCGATGATCCGCGCGCCTCGATTGATCCCGACAGGCTGGACCTGTTCGGCGCGCGTTCGATCGACAAGCTCGAAAAGGAATTGATGCGCACGCGCCGGATCAGGGTTGTCGACATGCGCCAGATCGACGAGTTCGGCGTCGCCGTGCTGATCCGGCGCGTCATCGAGCGCGTCAAGGCGTGCGATGGCGTGCTCCATGTCAGCTTCGATGTCGATTTCCTCGATCCGTGTGTGGCGCCGGGGGTCGGCACCACGGTGCCGGGCGGAGCGACCTATCGCGAGGCGCATCTGATCATGGAGCTGCTTCATGATTCCGGCGTGGTCGGATCGGTCGACATCGTCGAGCTCAATCCGTTCCTGGACGAGCGCGGTCGCACCGCGCGCACTGCGGTCGAGCTGATCGGCAGCCTGTTCGGACAGCAGATCACCGACCGCCCGACGCCGAGTAACGCGATCGCACCGGGCGAGTGACGCCGAGAGCTGTTTTGCATTGCGAAGAACGGATTGGCTGTTGCGGCTGGCTGATCTAGATCAGTCCTGGTCGAAATCGCCTGTTTTTGAAATAGGTGCGGATTGCAAACGCCCTTCGCGGAGGGTTTGATGCGGGTCGCGCTTCAGCCGAGGATCCGCAATGAGCAGCACGATCGACGCCGCCGGAAAATCCGCGAGAACAACACGCCGTCGCTTCCTGCAGGTCGGCACCGCGGTGGCGGGCGGCGCCGTTCTGGGCGCTGTTACGTCGGCCGCGGCGGAGACGGACAACCTTCCGCCCAACATTCCCGAATGGATGAAGGCGCCGGGCGAGCCGATGGGAGCCCAGCCCTATGGCGCGCCGTCACCGTTCGAGAAGGGCGTCGTCAAGAACATCTCGAAGACTCTCAAGCAGTACATATCGGCCTCCAGCCGGACGCCATTGCAGGAGCTCGACGGCATCATCACGCCGAATGGACTGTTCTACGAGCGGCATCATGGCGGTGTTCCGACCATCGACCCGGCGCAGCATCGGTTGATGCTGCACGGCCTCGTCGAGCGGCCTCTGATCTTCACGATGGACGATCTCAGGCGCTTTCCGTCGGAGTCGCGCATCCACTTCCTCGAATGCTCCGGCAATCCCGGTTACACCAAGCCCTATGGCAAGACGGCATCGGACCTCGTGGGTCTGGTGAGTTGCGCCGAATGGACCGGCGTGAGCCTGAAGCTCGTGCTCCAGGAGGCCGGATTGAAACCGGACGCCAAATGGGTCGTCGCCGAAGGCGCTGACGCCGCCGCGCTGACGCGCAGCATTCCGATCGAGAAATGCCTCGAGGACGCCCTTCTGGTCTACAGCCAGAACGGCGAGCGCTTGCGTCCGCAGCAGGGCTATCCCTTGCGGCTGTTTCTGCCGGGCTTCGAAGGCAATATGAGCGTGAAGTGGCTGCGCCGCCTGCACGTGACTGCGGAGCCCACTTATTCGCGCGAAGAGACCTCGAAATACACCGATCTCTTGCCCGACGGCACGGCGCGCGAGTTTTCCTTCTACATGGAAGCGAAGTCGATCATTACGCGCCCCTCGGGCGGTCAACGCCTGAGCGCGCCCGGCTTCCACGAGATCACCGGCATCGCCTGGAGCGGACATGGCAAGATCAAGCGTGTCGAGGTTTCGGTCGGTGACGGCAGGAGCTGGCAGGATGCGCGATTGCAGGAGCCGGTGTTGACGCGCGCCCTCACGCGCTTCCGCCTGCCTTGGCAATGGGACGGCAAGCCAGCCGTGATCCAGAGCCGTGCCGTCGACGAGACCGGCTATGTGCAGCCGACGCTGGCCGAGCTGCTCGCGGTGCGCGGGGAGAACTATTTCTACCACAACAACGCGATCTGGCCCTGGCGCATCGCGGCCGACGGCGAGGTGACCAATGCGCTGGCGTGAGACCTGCGGCGTTGCCGTCGCAATCGTGCTGGGTGCCTTCGCGAGCGGAGCGCAGGCGCAAAGCCCTTATGGCATCGGTCGCCCTGCGACGGCTGCGGAGATCGCGGGCTGGAATATCGATGTCGGACGTGACGGCCGCAATCTACCGCAGGGAGGCGGTTCGGTCAGCCATGGGCGCGAGGTGTTCGCCCAGCAATGTGCTTCGTGCCATGGCGATAAAGGCGAGGGTGGCTTGGGTGACCGGCTCGCCGGTGGGCAGGGCACGATCGCAACGGCCAAGCCGATCCGCACCGTCGGCAGCTATTGGCCTTATGCGCCGACGCTGTTCGATTATATCCGCCGCGCCATGCCGCAGAACGCGCCGCAGTCGCTGAGCGACGATGACGTCTATGCGGTGTCCGCCTATATCCTGAACCTGAACGGGCTGGTGGGAGCCGATGCGACACTCGATGCCAAATCGCTTTCGGCTGTCAAAATGCCGAACCGCGACAGCTTCGTCGGCGACGCGCGCCCGGACGTGAAAAAGTGATCGCATCGGGACGATCGGTTCCGCGCAGTGGCTCGGAACTTGCTTAAGCGAAGGGCGGAACTCGCAGGATGCGTTTGAGTTAACCCGCGAGAGGAAACAGCACGGGTCCTTCGATGACAACACATCGCTTCGCAAACTCCATGTCCTCGGCGCTTCGCCATCCCGGCGTGATCGCGCTGATCGTGGCCGGCTTGGCGATTGCTGCGATGGTGATCGTCGATCACGGGCCGTGGAACCGCGCCAAGACTCAGCCGGCTCATGTTGCGATGTATGCGACGACGGGCGAGGCCGCACATGCCGCCGGCGCCAAGGTGCTTCCCACCGCACCGAAGTCGCCGGTCGAGCCGGAGCGGCCGGGGCCGAAGACATCTCCGACCGTCAATCCCGTGACGCCGTAATACGGTTCATCAGCGTGCGGGCCGTGCTCGCGGCCTTCATCATCGTCGTCGCGTCGCAGATTTTGGCGTCGCAGATCTTGGCATCGCAGATCTCGTCGTCGCTGTCGCCGGTCTGGTCAGCCGATCGCGGACGAGCCGAGCAGAGCGAGGACGGCCAGCACCATGATCGCGGTGCCGAGCCAGCCCAGCGCGACCAGCCGTGAGCGGGCCTTGAAGCGGCCCATGATCGCACGGCTCGAGACGATCAGCATCATCATGGCCATGACCGGTACGGCAACGATGCCGTTGAGCACCGCGCTCCAGACCAGCATGTGTATCGAGTCGATGCCGGTGAAGCCGAGCCCGAAGCCGATGATGGTTGCGGCCGCGATGATGGTGTAGAAGCCGACCGCTTTTTCCGGCTTCGCCTCCAGCGTGGCGTGCCAGCCGAAAGTCTCCGCAACGGCGTAAGCCGCCGAGCCGGCCAGCACCGGGATCGCCAGAAGGCCGGTGCCGATGATGCCGAGCGCGAACAGCGCGAAGGTGAAATCGCCGGCGAGCGGACGCAGCGCTTCGGCCGCTTCCGTCGCCGAGTTGATCCTGGTGATGCCATTGCCGTTCAGCACGGCCGCCGTGGTCAGGATGATGAAGAAGGCGATGCTGTTGGAGAGCAGCATGCCGACGATGGTGTCGGCCTTGATGCGCGCGATTTCAGGGGCGCCCCCGGTTGAAAGGTCGCGCAGCGGCTTGTCGCGCTTGCCCTGGTTCATCTCCTCGACTTCTTGCGAGGCCTGCCAGAAGAAGAGATAGGGGCTGATGGTGGTGCCGAGCACGGCGACGACCATCAGGAAATAGTCGGCGCTGATCGTCGCCTTCGGCCATACCGCGGCGAGCAACGCGGTGCTCCACGGGATCTCCACGGTGAAGGCGGTGGCGACATAGGCGAACAGCGTCAGCGTCAGGAATTTCAGCACCGGCGAATAGCGGCGATAGGGCACGAACACCTGGAGCAGGGTCGAACCCGCCGCGAAGATCAGGGCGTGCTCGTGATTGAGCCCGCCGATGACCAGCGAGAGCGCCTCCGCCATCGCGGCGATGTCGGCGGCGATGTTGAAGGTGTTGGCGATGACGAGCAGCGAGACGAGCCCCAGCACGATCCAGCGCGGCGCGAGCTGCAGGACGTTGGCGGCGAGCCCTTTGCCGGTGACCCGGCCGATGCGAGCGCTGACGAGCTGAATCGCGATCATGAACGGCAGGGTCAGAAACACCGTCCAGAGCAGCCCGTAGCCGAATTGCGCACCCGCCTGCGAATAGGTGGCGATGCCCGACGGATCGTCGTCGGCTGCGCCGGTGATGAGCCCGGGCCCCAGCCGTTGCAGCAGCCCCGGCCCGGACTTCGCCGATCCTTCGGCGCTGTCGTGCGTGGCGGCGTGCTGCTTCGATCGGTTTGACAGGGGCTGACTTTCCGGCTTCCGGAATTGCGAAGTGTGCTTCAAGCCCGTCATGGCCGCAAAGTTCCTGCGTCGGCCAGCGCCCGCGCCGTCTGCTGATGCCAACACCCCGTCATCCTTTGACACGTCGGGCAAAACACACGTAGAGTAGTACCATCACAGAGATCGTCGAGCCCGCACCGTTACCGGTTGTGGGCTCTTCCTTTGCCTCCCGTTCAAAGCGATCGCCAGCCGCTCGCCAGAGCACATCGCCGACGGTCGGCTGATCCCTGGACTCAGAACCCGCCGGCGATCAGGCTGCAGCTGCTCGGCTGTCCGCTGTCGCGCGGCACGGTCTGGTTCTCATGCCAGTGGCGCTTGCCGACCGGTGGGGTTATCGTTGCTCCGATTCGCGCCTTCCGAAAACCTGGAAACAAAGCTGGATGCGCGCGTTGCGGTGCTGCTTGACGGGCCGTTTCAACCCGCCCCGTCAGCAAAGTCACGGTGTGGTCCTGCCTTGCCCAAGGCGGGGCCGCGCGCCGTACGAGCAAAGAATTTGCAACGACAAAAGGGGGCACATTTGGCCGCCGATCTGGTTTTCAGAATTGCAATTGTCGGGCTGTTTCTGTTTTCAGCGGTGCTCGCTTCCATGCTGTGGCTGAACGTGTGAGCCTCGACGCGTGAGCTCCGCCGTATGAGTCTCGTCCTGCCGTTAGGAACGGCCGGTCCATGGTGGCGTTTGCTCTTCCATGAGGGAGGACACGCGATGGACAATCTGACGAAGCGCGGGCAACCGGACCGCAGCAAGATCAACATGCACGAGGCCTTCGAGGTCAAGTACTGGACGCACGCGCTCGGCATATCGAAGGAGGAGTTGCAAAAGGCCGTCGACAAGGTCGGCAATTCCGCCGCCGCCGTCCGCAAGGAATTGGCGAGGTAACGCGCCCAATGCATGCGCGCCGACGCGCGTGCCGCTACTTGATGCTGACGAACATGCCCCAGGCGGCGGCCAGCGCGCCGCCGGTGAAGACGACCACCGGGTTGTCGCAGAACGTGCTGCCATAGCTGCACACGTTCGCACCGAACTGGCCGAGCTCGTGATGGCTCGCGGAGTAGAACAGTCCCGACAGCACCAGCAATGCGGCGGCGACGTAATACATCGACGGAATCTCCAGCTTGCCCATGCGCCCTCGCAAGGGACATGTCCCAGCATGACGCGGGGAGATTTCATTCCGCCGAATCCGCTTCGCCGCATTTGGATAAAATTCGAAGCGTCAGGTAGCAGAGTGAACCGTGTGCCAACGCGCGGGCCACGACGGGCGACCCACTAGGCGCGCAGGCCCTGCCGGGTCGAAATCCTCTTCATGCCGCCGCAGGCGCAATGGACGATCGCATCATCGGCGTACATTCCCAAAATCGTTTCGATGTCGCCGGTGCGGTAGGCGTCAAGCCAGTCAACCGCAGCGGCCATCGGGTCAAAGGACATGTTTCCTACCTACGTGCCGTTATTGGCCGCAGCTTTAGGCAAGGCACCGTGAACCCGAAGTGAAGATCGTATTGACTCATTGTTCATGATTTGTTCTTATTGTCCCGTCGTCAGGTGGAGATGGGCCGTGGATAACCGCATCAATGAAATCCGCAACATCGTCAGAGCGTTACGCGTCAGCATGCGAGAGGCCGAAGCCATCATGCATGAGCAGATCAATCGCGACGAGGACTGCACCTTCGTGGCGGAAGAGATCATGAAGATGCGCGTCGTGATGAGCGGCCTGGTTCACGAGCGGACACGGCTCGGCGACAGCGAACCTATTCTTGTGAACAGCCTCTTCGTTCCGCGCCGGCCGCCGGCAGCGCCGCGGACTGGTCTTGCCAAGCGCCGCCTCGTACCGCGCGGAATTGAGCAGCAACGGGGCCACGCACGCCAGTGATCATGGATGGACAATCTCAGGCGGTTTCCGGCGCCGTGGGTCATGATCGCGGAAGAGGAGTGCTTCCGAGTCAAGGACGCGAACGGCTTCACGATCTGCTGCGTTCTTCATCGCGATGATCTGCACTCGTGGGGCTACCAATATGCCCACCAGTATCTATCGCGCGACGAGGCGCGACGGATCGCAACGGCAATCGCGCGATTGCCGGAGCTGTTGAAGCGTCCTCAGTATTGAGCTGTTCGCTTTGCCAGGTCCCCCATTGGAACTTCTTGCTCCAAACTGGAATTAGCTTTGTGGTCGGCCCACCGCCGATGGCCGGCCTGGAATGGCGGCTCCGGCGCCCCCAGCCCCCCGTCCCGCGCCGGGGCCGTTTTCAGGAGTTAGGGCTGGTCCGACAAAAACATCGGTGCAGGCCCTTTGCATCATCGGCAGACCTTCAGCAGGCACCGGTAGATCGTGTTCTGGAGATCGTTTTCGGTCTCGACGAAACACGCCTGAAACATTGCTGAAACCCGATTGTCCTGAACGCCGCGCCCGTTGGCCCCGACCAACGGAGCGAGAAGGAGACAAGTCATGATCCAGGTCGGTTCGAAGGAAGAAGTCGCGTTTCTGCTGGCGCTGTTCGGCACCCACACCCAGCCGGTCAAGCGACCGAACCCGAAATCGCAGCAACGCTGAAGGCTGAGCCATGCCCGGTTTGGCCGATTGCCAGAGCCTCTTGCGTCTCTTGATCGCAAGGGGCGATCCGAGGGCTATTCCGCTCGCCAAAGGCGCCATCGATCAATACTTGAACACCGCGCCGGCCAGCCTCCGGGGGCGTGGCCTGCGCGTCCTCCAGCGCGACGCGCTCGACCAGCATGGTGCCGCGGTGGGGGTGCAGCGCTCCTTCGCCGAGACGGTGGACGCCTATATCGAGCGCAAGCTTGCGGAGGAGTGACGCCTTCCGGTGCGGCGGTTCAGGCGCGTGGCTGCCAGTCAGGCTGCGATGGGCGGCGTGGCTTGCGCCAGCAACAGCCCGATCTTCCGGTCGAGCTGCCAGACCTCGACGTTGCCCCGGCGCGTGAACTGTTGTGCAACGCGAAGCGCGGATGCATCGGAATCGGCCTCGAACGCTTCGGCGGAGCGAAACACGCCGTTCTCGCCGACCAGATAGGCGCGGTATTGCCGGCTCATGTCGGCGCCCTCAGGCCCGGCGAATGCAGCCAGGACTCGATCTGCATGGCCGTCTCGTCCTGTCGCGCCCGGCGCAGCAGGATCTCACGGCGCCGTCCCGGCGCAAGCGCCTGGGCCTCGTCGCGAAGGCGTGCAGCCTCGTCTGCGAGCCGCTCCTTGAGAGTTTTGACCTGTTTAACCCGACGCCGCTTCAGCATGACACTGCTCCCTCATTAGAGTGGGGCGGGAGYGCAACTGGCGTTCTCATCACCGACCGATGCCAAGTGCCGCTGCGGTGACATTTCAACTCTACGCTTCGGGCCGAGGAGAGTCAGTATCATTTGTTAAGTGGTTCGAAGAATCTCTCGGGCGTCATCGCAGCTCGGTTTGAGCAGTTTATTTCCTATCGCGTGCAGGTAGTTCCTAAGTTCACGATTGAACGGAAGTGGCGTCGGCGATTGGAGGTCTATCCTCCTTGTCTGCGCCCGCGCCACGATTTTGAGCGCTTGATCTGACAAAGGCCGTTGCAGCGCCTTGGCCTCGTCCCATGGCGCCCGCAGCCAAACATCTCGTTCTTCGGCCGTCGTCAGGATCACCGGCATTGCCTTTTGATGAATGGGCTCGACAATGGCATTCGGCGCCGTCGTGAGAAAGCCATAGACCAACGTCCCGGGGACCTAGCGCAGGGCAGGGATTCCGAAATGCACGGGCTGACGCTTTCGACCCATTCGGAAAGTACCACCTATTCGAAAAGAGGTGGCTGAGCGAAGTCGATCTCAGGGGCTTCGCTTTCGAGGCTGGCGAGGTGTCGAAGGGGGCCGCCCAGACTGGCTCGGCATTGCTAAGCTCGCGGATCACTACCGTGAGGTACTCGCCGCCGCCGCACTGGTCGCGGGACGTGGTACGCGGTCCTGCACATCATGCGAGGTCCGCGGGTTTTCTTTGCCGTTTTCTGGCTTGAAAGAATTTCCCCTACGAGTCCACCAGCCCGGTCGCAGATAAGTGCTGGGAACGGGGCTCAACTTGAGAAATGCTAAGGCCGCTCGACCAGGGTCTTTCGCGGTCGACCAAGCTTCGGACGGGGTGGTCTGACCTTGGGCTCAGTCGACGGCACGACCTCCAGCCTGACCCGGAAAGTCTCAAAGAGACTTAGGACCCGGCTTAGCTGCGGATCGACGGTTCCTCCGAACGTCTTGTAAACCGTCGTCCGCATAATGCCGAGTTCGCGCGCGAGCGAGGTGACGTTCTGCGATTTGACGACGGTGCTCAGCTCCCGGATGGTGTCAGTCGGATCGTCGAAAGCGAAGGCTTGACTGAGCCGTGTAGCGATCGCGCTGGGGCTGGCGATCCCGGACGCAGGCGTAACCCGGGCCTTTACGTTCAGCGCTTCGAGCAGCCTAAGAACCCGGCTGAGCTGCGGGTCGATTCGACCGCCAAACGTCCTATAGAGGGTGTCGCGTCGAAGGCCCGCGTCCCGTGCCAGGATCTGTACGTTATGAGCTCGCGTGACGAGGCTGAGCGCCGTCTTAGCCTTTAGTATCTCATTTTCTTCAAAGTTATCAGATAGATAGATGGCTATAGCCGCTGGATTGTCGCGGACTAAATTGGCTATGTCTTCTTCGTTGCCAGCCAGCATTTCCAGAGCGTTTGTCCGTCACTGTGGCCTTCCAGCTACAGCATTATCGGCCAATACGTCTAGATTACCTCACAGACATCGACGACGCTTCCACTTGGGGTAATTTTGACAATGAAAAAGACTTTGCTCGCTCTCGCCGCGGTTGTGGCGATGACCGGTTCGGCCTCGGCCGCTGACCTGGCTGCCCGTCCCTATGTGAAGGCTCCGATGCCGGCGCCGGTCGCCAATTGGACCGGCTTTTACATTTTCGGCGGTGGCGGTGGCGGCCTCTCGAATGCTGACCAGAGCGTTGTGGATACGGTTTCCGGTACGCCGCTGACGATCACACAGCGCCAGGGCGGCTCGGGCTGGTTCGGCACCGTGGGCGCCGGTTACGACTGGCAGTTCAGCGGCACCTGGGTCGCTGGCGTGTTCGCTGACGGTCAGTTCGGCAGCATCCGCGCCACCATCCAGGATCCGCTCAATCAGATCACGGGCTCCCAGAAGCTCGAGACGTCGTGGGCCGCTGGTGTGCGCCTCGGCTGGCTGGCCGCCCCGAACGTTCTCACCTACGTCAACGGCGGTTACTCGGGCGCCCACTTCGGCCAGACCAACTTCACGGACCTCGCCGGCGTTCCCGTCGGTGCCCACCTCAACAGCTACAACCGCAACGGTTGGTTCATCGGTGGCGGCGTCGAGAATAGCCTGAACTTCTTCGGCATCAGCTCGCCCGGCTGGTTCATGAAGACCGAATATCGTTCGGCCTTCTACAACGCCAAGACCCAGGACGAGCTGTTCGACGTCGGCAACGTTCCGGTCGGCAACAGCATCCGTGCCAACAGCTGGAATCAGACGATCTCGACCTCGCTGGTCTACCGCTTCAACTGGACCGGTCCGGTCGTCGCGAAGTACTGATCTGAACTGAACCAAAATTCAGACGTCAAAGCCCCGGCATCGCCGGGGCTTTTTCGTTTGTCCTGAACGCTCGTGCAACACGAAGTGCGATGGGATCCAGGCAAACGCCTAGCGCTGGAATATGYAAAATGACCTGCACGATCACATTGAATGCCGAATTACGCTCGCCCGGACCTCCGCGGCGGGCTTTGTCGTTTCGGCCGGTAATGAAGGTCGGGGGTGCTTTCGGCCTCGGCTACGTTGCCGGCGGCTGTGGCTGAGCGTTCTTGGAAGCTTCGGCGCGACGGGCGATTTCGACGAAGAGCTTTGGCTGCGTTCGCAGGAGAATACATGAGCACTGACCGACAGAAGCCGCGCCAACCGCGGATTGAGTCAGATCCCCCAGTTCAAGGCATTGCGGAATTGACCGGTTGGCCGCGCTGGATGGCCGACGCGCTTGCATACAGACCACAGAGCCCGGCTCTAGGCGTCGGCTCGCCGGGTGAAACGGCTGCATTGGAGGGCAACGCGACCGGTTCGGTGGGCTTGGCGTCTCTCTAGTGCAAGTCTCAAAAGTCCCTGAAAACACTGGCGATCACGACAATATGGTAGGGGGCGTACCCCCCAAAGGTCAAGTCGAGGCAAGCCCAATTGATGTGACCGTTGTGACAGTGCTGTGACCACAATTTGCCGACGCACGCGGCATGGGGGAAACTTGCAAGCGTCAACCTATCTGATGCCCCCACAAAAAAATCCGTCATTCTTCGCAAGTTTAAGTTGGCGCACATCCCAGCGTGTACTTGTCGGACACAGGAGAGCTCGTGCATGAATCCAAATCTTACTCCTGTTACTTCATACGTGATCGACAACGTGCACCACGCGCACGACGAAGTATGCGAGAGGACGGACCTCGTCGAGCGCGAAGGCGAAATGGATCAGTTCTCAGTTGGTGCGCCTGAAGACATCGCGTTCGATCGACCCAGGATGAACGTGCGAAATGTTGAGGCAGCCCTATCGGTCATGAAAGTCGATCCGGCCAAGGTAAAATGCGTAGCGTCCCAATAAAGCCAATGGCCTGCGTGATAC
Organism: Bradyrhizobium sp. 2TAF36; assembly: GCF_052114925.1. NCBI lineage: Bacteria > Pseudomonadati > Pseudomonadota > Alphaproteobacteria > Hyphomicrobiales > Nitrobacteraceae > Bradyrhizobium > Bradyrhizobium sp. 2TAF36. The sequence goes on from NZ_JBFRFR010000063.1 coordinate 25,986, forward strand.
GTTGGGCACGTTTGGTAGCAGAGATAATCGACCGGTTTGAGCAAGTCGACCCTTCCGGGATACTTAGACTGCACACGGGCGAGCATTGCATTGATGGCTGCGCCCGCCGCTACCGCGTTCACCTTTGACATGGGCGAACATGGGGGAGGTGGCACATGAGGCAGCGGCCCTTGAAGTAACCGCGGCCGATTGATCTCGCAGCCGGCAGGAACTTGGGCGCCCACAATCATTACACGCCGAACAGGCGTTAACACGCGTAGCGTCTCAGAAAGGGCCGCTTCGAGCTTGGCGAACGATCCAGCATCGTTCGGCCACATGCCTGGTTGGTCGTAATCGATGCCCGCATCGTCATAGGTTTCCCACCGCTGGATGAATATCAGCGGGCGCGTTTGGGTCTCAAGTTGAGCGATTTGCTCATCGCGACCCCGAAGACAATCCACGCGTCGTCGCGATCTGATGGCTGCTCCTTTGACAATCGGGCATCCGGCAGTGCCAATGTACTGAAGGTTTCCACCTAGGCTCTCGACTAACGGCAACATTGCCGCCACGTACATTTCAGCATGGGAGTCTCCAGCCAAGTCAACAATCGGTAGGCCCGGCGGCCAAACGACTTGATCAGTAGTGGGAGAACTGTCGAGCCTTCCATCCGCCAAAACCGACTCAGGCACCCGCCATGCAAAGCCCTTCAGAATGAATGTTGCGTGAGTCAGAATCGCAAATGCCAGAATAGCCGCGCTGAATTTCATCAATGTCTTCAACGGCGCTCCAGAGGCTGCGCCTCCAGCAACGATGAAGCGACGTTCCACGAAATAGTACATGCTGGTAGCGACGAAAAGCATCGTTACAAGCATGACTATATTGCCTCCAGCAGTGTCGGCCGCCTCACCAAAGATGAAGCGCGAGTAGAAAATGATCGGCCAGTGGCAAAGATAGAGTGAATACGAGATTGTTCCGATGGCGGTTAGCGCCTGAGAGCGTAGAGCGCGAGAAACGAAGGTTGTATCTCCGGTCCAAATCACAGCAGCAGCGCCAAGGCATGGGATCACAACGAGCAATTCTTGCCGTGACGTGTCTGGCTGCAACAAAAGGGCACTGGACAAGATCACAGCGAAGCCAGCCGCCGAAAGCAATTCACGGACCGATTGGCGGCGTGGCGTTTGACCGGCGAAAAGCACCAAGGCGCCACAACCGAACTCGAACATGCGAAACGGCATCAAGAAGAAAACGGCAGAGCTGTCGATGGGGCCAACCCATATCGTGGCCAAGAAGGATGCAAGCGACAACAGGACGATTGCCGATCTTATGCATCCAACGCGCGCCGCGGCGATCAGGAGTGCGGGCCAAATAAGATAGAACTGCTCTTCAAGCGACAGCGACCAACAGTGAAGCAGAGCGAGTTCGTCCGACTTCGCTGCGAAGTAATGGCTTGCTTCTCTCCAATATTGGATGTTTGCGATCGACAGCAGCGCATGCGTGCACTCCTTCGCAATATCGAGAAACAGTAGAGGCGCCGTCCATAACGCGCCCGACAGGTACGTCATAAGCACCGTGAAGATCAGGGCTGGATAGATGCGCCTCGTTCGTCGCAAGTAGAACGCGCTGAAGGAGAAGCGACCGCCAGCGTCGTCCACGAGGATATTGCGAGTGATCAAGTAGCCGGAGATGACGAAAAAGACGTCGACTCCGACGAAGCCGCCCTGAAAGCCCGGTACTTTCAAGTGAAACAGCAGAACGCTCAGGACAGCAATCGCTCGAAGTTGAACGATTTCCCTGCGAAAGCTCGTCCCCTCCGAACCTATCATCTCCAATGAGGCCACCAGAAGCTGCAACGTTTCCAAATATTTCTACTGGATTGCAGTCTATTACCTGAGAGGATTTCAGGGTGTAAACCTCAATTTTGGCTTCAAATAAAGGTAGCCGTCCTACCCGCCGTACAGCGATCTAGACAAACAGCTAGGGCCAATCCCGCTATTGGGGTCTAACTCTAGGGGAAAAAGGCAAAAGACAGATGCACGAGGGAGTGGACAGGGCGCTAGGCCCCGCCCTTTCTTAGGTTCTCGCTTCGCCACAGCGGTTGGAGGTTGCTGAAGTGGCATAGCGCGATCAATTCGCTTGGTGTTCGCGCCGACGAAAGCAGCCTGATATGATCGACTTCCCATTGCCGATACCTCTCCCAACGCATTCCCGTACGAAACTGACCAGCGATATGATCGCGTAATTCGGTATGGTCGCTGCCGACCGCATAAGCGGGGCTGACGCGGCCCCTCAGAGCCATGCCAGTCCGTCTCAGCGTATTGCGGTACATCCTGAACGACGGATCTCTGAAGCCTCTCAGCGCCTCTCACTGGCGTGCCTTCTCATTGGTGACGTTGTCGCGATAGCGCRTGAGAAGCTGCGCAACAGTGATTGTATTGAGAGATCGTACGTCATTGGGGATCAAAGTCCGATCTAACTCGGCTTCGATCTGCCGTGCCCAACGTTGTGCATCAGATTTTGATTGAAACGACTTGGCTTGTTGTGTGTGTCCGTGGCGTCTGACTTGGACCTGCCACTTCCCGTTCCTGAACCGTAGGCTTGCCATTCAAAAAGCTCCTCTCGCGTGACCAGCTTGTGACCGGCCGGTCTGAGGAGCTTTTGAGGAGCTACCACCAACGCTCTAAGAGGTTGGTAGATCGAGAGAAACACTGGCGCACCCGACACGATTCGAACGTGTGACCTTTGCCTTCGGAGAGCAGCGAGCGGCGTAATGTTCGGATATTGAGCCGTGTTTCGAAAACCTGATGCCAATCAAGCCCGCGGAATCCCGCGGGCTTTGTTTGTATGGCGCCTCTGACGTTCGCGCGCTACACCGCAGCAGCCGGTCCAAACCAGGTGGTCAGCGCGTCCTCGGGTCCTCGTTGGCTTTCATCGCCGACCCACGCCACGTGCCCGTCTGGCCGAACCAGCACGGCTTCGGGCGCGGCGACCTGCCCGATGGCGGGGAGCTCCCACGCGCCGTCGTGGCTGGCGTTGACGACCCTGATGCGGTCTGCCCAGGGTGCGATGTCGAACCCGCCGGACTTGCCGAAATTGATCAGCAGGGCCTGCGCTCCGTGCAGCAGCGTGAACAATCTCTGCGGATGGCCCTCGACGATCAGGTCGAGATCGGGCATCCGGCGCCCGAGCAGTTCGTGTCCTTCGCCGAGATCATAGCGGATGTCGAGTCCGCTCATCATCGCGCCAAAACGTTGGCGCGGCTCGTCCATGGCGAGCAGGTCGGACACCACGTCGCGCGCGGCCTTGAGGCCAGCCTCGCCGCGGCGGAGCATGGCGATTTGCGCCAGGGTGTTGCGCAAGACGCGCGCAGCAACGGGATGACGCTCGGCGTGGTAGGTATCGAGCAGGCCGTCGGGCGAAATTCCCCTGACCACCTGCGCCAGCTTCCAGCCGAGATTGACCGCGTCCTGCACGCCGGTGTTGAGGCCTTGCCCGCCGACGGAGTGATGGATATGCGCGGCATCGCCGGCGAGCAGCACGCGCTCCCGGCGATAGGACACGGCCTGCCGCGCCGCATCGGTGAAGCGGGAGATCCAGGCGGGATTTTGGAGCCCGAAGTCGGTGCCGTACACGGCGACGAGCGCATCGCTGAGATCGCGCAGGCCGGGTTCGCCGGTGCGGTCGAGCGTCGCTTCCGTCACGACGACCAGCACGCGACCGCTCTCCGCCTTGCTGAGGCCGTGAAAGCCGATGGCGTCGTGGCGGAGACCCCATACCGGCTCGTCGCGCATCTCGACTTCGGCCATGAGATTGCTGAGCGTCGGATCGGAGCCGACGAAATCGATGCCGGCCTTCTTGCGTACCCGGCTGCGACCGCCGTCGCAGCCGACGAGGTAGCTTGCGCGCAATGTCTTGCCGCCGGCGAGCGCAACGTCGATGCTGGTCGCATCCTGAACGAAGCCGATCACCTCGGAGTTTCGATAGATCGGCACCGCGAGCTCCTCGACCCAGTCGGCCAGGATGCGCTCGATGTGGCTCTGCCGCAGCGCGAGGCCATAAGCGTGCCGGGTGGGGAGATCGCCGATGTCGAGCCTGGTCCAGGCGAAGCCCGCGAGCTGGGTGACTTGCCCCTCGCGCAGGAAGCGCTCCGCGACGCCGCGCTGATCGAGGATCTCGATGGTCCGCGCGTGCAATCCGCCGGCCCGCGTACCGACGAGCTCCTGATCCGGGCGCCGCTCGACCACGGCGACGTCGACATCCGCGAGCGCGAGCTCGGCGGCCAGCATCAAACCGGTCGGGCCGCCGCCGGCGATCAGCACGGCATGGTGACTCGCGCGGCTGGCGCCGGCCCGCTTGGTACGGCCGCGCGGCCGGGACGACGGAAGCAATACAGGCATGTGGACCCCCTCGCGTTGCTGCTTTGGATGCTCATTGGGGCGGGGGTTCTACGGCAGGGCGGGGGACTTGAAGCAAGCCCCTTGCGCACCACATATCAAACTGGGAGGAAGGGCTCCTTCTTCCGCGTTCGCCGTGTTGACACGTCGGGCAAAACACCGGCTGAATGGCATCATCGACCTGAGTTTGGTTCGACCCGCGCGGGAGCTCCCGCCGCGGGTTTTCTTTTGGGCTCTGGCGTTCAGCGAACGCCGGTGGTTCGCCGCATGGTGTCGGGGGGCTCCTCGAACGAAAACGGCTTCCTGATCATTGGCAGGCCCCCGCGCCGCGGTTCGCGCCCCGATAATTGCAGGATCTTCAATTCCGGGCGTAGCTGCTTCGCCAGTTCGGCCAGTTTCTGACCGTCCATGCCCGGCATACTGATGTCCGTGATGAGGATGGAGATGTTCTCGTTCTGCCTGAGCCGATCAAGCGCATCCGGGCCGCTTTGGGCGCTTGTCACCTCGCAGCCGAGATCTTCCAGCATGCCCACGATGACGTCGAGGACGCCGGGATCGTCGTCAACAACCAGTACAGTATGGCTCATCGCGCGCACGGTCCTTTGACCGAAGGAATAAACGCGCCGCTCTTCGGCTAAGTTCCGGCACGGTGTGGTCGAACGAGGGATGTTTGACATGTCGAAACACTGGCAAATGACATCATCGAGACGAGTTTGGTCACCCGCGCTGGAAGCACCCGCCGCGGGTTTTTCGTCTCGATTTTGAGATCAGACGGTGGCCGCGCATCCGGCCACGCACTCGCTAGACCACGTTCAAGGAACGCCGACCGGCGCGGCGCCGGGTCCGTTGCTCGCGCCGCTGCGGTCTCGGGGCTCACGGACATAGGGTTCGCGCCCGAGACGATCGCGCTTGGTCACGCGATCTGCCGCTTTCTTCCTTTTAGTGGAGAGACGATGACCGCCTAACTGATATCGCTCGCACTCGCGGGCTTGGTTGCAATCGTGTTGTGGGAGACATTTTCTTGAAAGATGAGATCGAAGGCGAGCTCGCGAGCGAGCCGGCCCGCCCGCCCGCGCGACGGAAGACGTCTAAGGCGCGGATGCTGACCGAGACTGATTGTATCCTTCTACTTCGCCAAGTGTCGTTTCGAGAACGTTGCAAGGATCATCAACCAGATGATGAAATCAGGGCGATCGTGGCTGAGACACTTGCCGAGCAACACAGGCTGCAACAGGAGAGCATCGATGCCTTCGTACTGAAGGCCGTCGCATCGGTGCTAACTTCCTTCGGAATCGAACACGACGACCGGAAGGAGCTAAGGGCTGATCTCCAACACGTGCGGAGGTGGCGAAAGAGCGTGGAGCAGGCGCAGAGCTACACCTTCAAGGCCGTTATCACGGTGATCGCGACCGGACTGATGGGGGCCGTTTTGCTAGGCGTTAGGGTCGTGCTGGGCAAGTGAGCTCCCACGGTGCCGACATCTCTGCACTTGCACGCACGCTATTTCCCGCAAACGGGCCGTACAAAATTCGTATCGTTGATGCATCCGATGACGACCTCGTCGATACGTTGGCTGATCTGCATCGGTCGACGCTCTTCGACGCGGCGGCCATGCCGCAATTCGAGTTGGGAGCGTGGTGGCATGGCGATGAGGCGGTCGCATTTGCCGGCGTCATACCGTCGACGCACATTCGAAACGGCGCTACTTCTCAGGGTCGGCGTGCTGCGACGGCATTCGGAGCGGGGACTTCAGGGGGCTGCGTATCGAAAGGGATGCCATTCTCTTGAATACGACGGACAACTTCATCCAGGCGGGCTATCGGCTCTTCGAGCCAGAGGACCCGAGGCCTCGGCGCACACGCTCTATTGGCGGAAGTGGCTTCGCTGAGCGGGGTTTCCCGTAATGCGGAACGAGTTTTTCTCGGTGCAGGATGGCCAATGCGAGACACAGCGTAGCTCGCACTCCCAAAATGTTCGGGCCCGACGGCTTGATGGCTGCCGGGCTCTTTTTGCGTATTGAAGCGATGCGGGTGAAGCACTTGCGAAGTTGGCGGCGCCGGGCTTTAAGTTTGCTCTTGCAAGAAATTCGGCAACCATAAGCCGATGTAAGGGAGCGCCGTCGATGCCCACCAAGCCTCAATTACCGGAACGTTCGTCGCGGGCGACGGGCGCGCCTACCGCGCTCGACGGTCTGTTGGTCGTCGATTTTACGCGGGTCGTGGCGGGGCCGGCCTGCACGCAGACGCTTGCCGATTTCGGTGCACGCGTCATCAAGATCGAGAATCCGGATGGTGGCGACGATACGCGCGCCTACGAGCACGCCGAAATCGGCGGCGAAAGCGCCGCTTATCTGAGCCTGAACCGCAACAAGCGCGGTATCGCGCTCGACCTGACCGTGCCGCAGGCTCGCGAGATCGCATTGGACCTGATCCGGAAGGCGGATGTGGTCGTGGAGAATTTTTCAAGTGGAGTCATGAAGAAATTCGGCCTCGACTACGAGGCGGTCGCGCCGCTCAACCCGCGGCTCGTCTATTGCTCGATCTCRGCTTACGGACGCTCAGGACCATTTGCCGCGCGGCCCGGCTTCGATCCCATCACGCAGGCGGAAAGCGGCTTCATGTCCCTCAATGGGTTTGCCGATGGGCCTGCGGTTCGTACCGGCCCCCCGATCGTGGACATGGCGACGGGGATGTCCGCCTGCAACGCCATCCTGCTGGCGCTTTTGGCGCGCGATCGGCTCGGCCGTGGGCAGCATGTCGAGGTCGCCCTGTTCGACGTCGCCATGGGCATGACCGGCTTCTACGGCATGGCCTATCTGATCAACGGCGAAAACCCTGGCCGGTTCGGTAATTCGCCGAACGGGTCCCCCACGGTCGGTGTCTATGAAGCTTCCGATGGGCCGCTTTACCTGGCCTGCGCCAATGACCGGCTCTATCGTCGGCTGGTGGTCGAGGTGCTGAACCGCCCCGATTTGATCACTGATCCGCAGTTCGCGTCGCGCAAGGCGCGCTCTGAGAACAAGGAGCTCCTGCGGGCAGCCATTGCAGAGGTCTTCGCGAGCGATACCCTCGAGAACTGGATGGCAAAGATGAAGCTGGCCAATATCCCGGTCGGCTATCTCCGAACGGTCGAGGAGGGGTTCAATGCGCCCGAGGCCCGCGAGCGTCATCGCCTGAACAGGATTCCGCACCGTACCGCGGAGTGGGTCCCTAATATCGAACCTCCGATCAATATGAGCCTGACGGGAGCAATTGATCCCGTCGCTGCTCCCTTGTTAGGCGAGCATACCGAAGACGTCCTGCGTGATACGCTCGGTTACGACGAGCGCCGGATTTCGGAGTTCACTCAGAAGGGCGTCTTTGGATCAGGCAAGCCATCGACCTCAGGCTAAGCTTGAGCGGTCAGCTCCGTGGAGCCAGGCATCGCAAAGCTTGCGGAAAGCTGCTTTGAGAACACGGTGTACGCGACATCGCATTCCTGCGAACAGCTGGGGTGTAGGGGCGACCACGCAACGTTAACCCTGCCCAGCTTGATTCGGCGAAGTTCCCGCCGCATAACTATGTGAAAGCGAGGGACACGAATGGCGCCTGGTCAAGAGCCGAGCATGGGCCAGCCGACGGGGCAGGAAGCCGGCGAACGCGCCTATGCGGCAATGATCGCGAGGACCCGGGCGCTCGTGCCGCGGCTGCGAGAGCGGGCTGCCCGTACGGAGGAACTGCGGCATCTTCCGACGGAAACCGAGAAGGATCTCCACGACGCCGGCCTGTTCCGCATGCTGCAGCCGAAGCGCATCGGCGGTGCCGAGCTTGACTATGTCGCTCTTGTCGACTGCGCCGAACTGCTGGGAATGGCGGATGCGTCAGTGGCGTGGAATCTCGCTAACCTGGCGAGCCACCATTGGATGCTCGGCATGTTCGAGCAGAAGGCGCAGGATCTGGTCTGGCGCCGTGATCCCGACGCGCTGATTGCGTCCTCGTTCATTTTTCCAGCTGGTCGTGCCACGAGGGTCGAGGGCGGTTACAGGTTGCACGGCAGCTGGCCGTTCTCCTCGGGCGTTGCCTCCTGCGAATGGAACATGCTTGCAAGCGTTGTCTATTCTGACGACGAAGCGGACGGCATCGAGTACCGAATCTTCCTGTTGCCGAAAGTCGACTACAAGGTGCTCGACACCTGGAATGTTACGGGACTGCGCGGTACCGGCTCCTGCGACGTCGAAGTCAGGGACACTTTCGTGGCCGACTATATGACGGTCGCGGTCGGTGATCTTGCCGGCGGCCCGACGCCGGGAAGCAAGGTCAATCCCAATCCGCTGTATTCGCTACCTGTGTTCTCGCTTTTTCCTTACGTCCTCTCTGGCGTCGCGCTGGGGAACGCTCAAGTATGTCTCGACGATTATGCGGAGGTCGCGCGTCATCGCATCTCGACCTACAACCGTGCCAAGCTCAGCGACTTTCAAAGCACGCAGATCAAGATCGCGGAAGCCTCGGCCAAGATCGACGCTGCGCGCCTGATCATGCGTTCGGCCTGCGTCAATGCAATGGAAGATGCGAGGCGCGATCGTATTCCTGATATGGCGACCAAGACCAGATATCGTCGCGATGGAGCATTTTCGGTGAATCTGTGCACCGACGCAGTTTCGATGCTGTTTGCGGCGAGCGGAGCGCGCGGTCTGTTCACGACGGGCGTGTTGCAGCGGCAGTTCCGCGATGCGCACGCGATCAACTCGCATCTTGCGTTCAACTTCGATGCGGCCGGAACCAATTACGGACGGGTGGCTCTGGGCCTGCCGTCCGAGAATCTCACGCTGTGAGGCCGGCCGATGAATGACCTGCCGAAGCAGCCGGCCATTTCCGATCCAGCCAATGAACTCGCCAGCGACAGTTCGCCGATCGATCCTCGCGATTTTCGCAACGCGCTTGGCACATACGGAACGGGCGTAACGATCATCACGGCCATGGCCGCTGATGGAAAGCCCTATGGCATCACCTGCAATTCGTTCGCGTCAGTCTCGCTGAATCCCCCTCTGGTCCTGTGGAGCCTCGGATTCTATTCCTCAAGCCTCCCCGTGTTTCAGAACGCCAGCCATTTCGCCGTTCACATACTCGGCACGTCGCAGCAGGCGCTTGCAAACAAATTTGCAAAATCGTCCGAGGACAAGTTCGCCGGGGTCGACTGGACCCCGGGCCTCGGGAACGCGCCGGTGCTTGCCGAGAGTGTAGCCAACTTTCAATGCCGATCGGTCAATCGCTATTATGGCGGTGACCACGTGATCTTTCTCGGCGCGGTCGAGGCCTATGCCTACAGTGCCAAGGAGCCCCTGCTGTTTGCGCGCGGGGGGTATGGCCGGTTCCTAGCTGATGATGAACGCAAGAAGTTGCCATAAGGCGATTCAAGGACGCGCGTCGGCTCAGCGGTCTGTGGCCGAGAGCTTGTAGATTTCCAAAGCGTCCGCGTCGGCGCCGCGTGCAGCCTTGGCCAGCCTGAATATCTGTCCCGCGAGGGTCGCCATCGGCACCGGCGTTGACGTCGCCTGGGCGACATCGGCGACCGTGTCGAGATCCTTGAGCATTGTCGCGATATGGCCAAGCGGCGGCGAGTGGATGCCCTGGACCATGCGCGGCACGAAGAGTTGAAGCGGGATGGAATCCGCAAAGCCGCCGGCGAGCGCCTCGGGCAGCCGGCTTGCGTCAATTCCTGCGTTCGAGGCAAGGCGCGTTGCTTCCGCCAGAACGGCCATCGCGCATCCGACGATCACCTGGTTGCAGAGTTTTGTGGTTTGGCCAGCCCCGATCGGGCCCATGTGGGTGAACCTGCGTGCTATGTGCAGCACGTAGGGCCGTGYCCGCTCGATGTCAGCAGCTTCTCCGCCGGCCATGATGGCGAGCGTGCCTTCCTCTGCGCCCTTGGTGCCGCCGGACACCGGCGCATCTATCCAGCCTGCGCCATTCGCGTCTTTCAGCCGCGCTGCAAGATCGCGCGCGGCGTCGGGATGGATTGACGAGAAGTCAACGACGAGCTTGCCTGCGCCGGAAGCCGCTGCAAGACCGTCGGGGCCGAAAATCACGTCTTCGACGGCGGCGGCATCGGTTACGCACATGAAGACGATATCCGCGTTCGCCAACATGTCGCGGGGCGTGGCTGCGCGCCTGGCGCCGGCCGCGACGAGCGGAGCGACCTTGCCCTCCGAACGATTCCAGACAGCGACCTGATGGCCGGCTTTGAGCAAGCGCCGGGTCATCGGCGTTCCCATCAGTCCAAGGCCGAGATAGCCGAGCCTCTCGACGCCCTGCGGGTTTGTCTTGCTCGCATCAGCCATAGGTTGCCTCCTTCTGTCGCAGCGCAAACGCCGCCTTACCATACATTGCGGGTCGGACAGCGAAACCGTCCGGCTCGCATGGCTTGCCTGATTGTTTGAACCATGAAACATTTGAGTGGTCGGGTTGGGCGGCGCCGGTCGGCGCCGGAGCAGCGGAGTGGGCACGATGCGAACCGTTTCGAAGTGGATCCTGGCTTTGGGAGCGGCCGCGGCTGCGAGCGCGGGGGCAGGCCCGTCATGGGCACAGCAGACCATTCGCGTCGGCTGGACCATTCCGGCCGAGGAATCCAAGTACTGGATGATGCGCAGGCCGGCTGAGTTTCCCAATATCGGCAAGGCCTACAACATCGAATGGACCCAATTTCAGGGCACCGCGCCGATGACGCAGGCATTGGCGGCCGGCGCGCTGGACTGCGCGACGCAAGCGCCGCTGTCGCTCGCCAACGGTGTGGTTGGCGGCAATCTCAAGGCCTACATCGTGGCGCAGCACGTCTTCGAGAAGCCCGGCGGTTTCTCGGTCTATTGGGCGGTGATGGATGACTCGCCGATCAAGACGATCGCCGATCTCAAAGGCAAGACGGTCGGCATTTCCGTGATCGGCGGCGGCACGCAAGGCCCCTTCAACCTGTTGCTCAAGCAGAATGGTGTCGATCCGGCGAAGGACATCAAGCTGGTCGAGGTCGGATTTGCCGTCTCCGAAGATGCTCTGCGTCAGGGCCGCGTCGACGCAGTCAACATGAACCAGCCGTTTGCCGCACGTGCGGAGGCGAAGGGGGGCACAAGAAAGCTGTTCTCGTTGTCGCAGGCGATGCCGAACATCGTGCACATCCTGGAAGCCTGCCGCGCTGATTTCGTCGACAAGAACCCCGACTTGGTGAAGGCCTACGTGCGTGACATTACCTCAGGTATGAAGAAAGCGCTGGCCAACCGCGAAGAGACGCTAAAGGTCGTGAATGAGGTTCTGAAGGCGCCTATTCCGGTGCTTGAGACCTATCTGCTCAAGGACAACGATTTCGGCCGCGATCCGGGTGCGGCGCCGAACTTCCCCGCGATCCAGAAGATGCTGGACATCTACGCGGAGACCGGAATGCTGCCGAAGCTGGATGCCATGCAGTTCAAGCACGCGACGATCGTCGCGCCGCTGGAATAGGCGACGGGCGAATTGTCCCAACAAGGGGCGCGGCGTCCCGGATCATCCCGGACGTTGCATGAAAAAGATGCGCGCATGAAGAAGTTGCGATCACGGGTCACGACTGACGGCCTCGACCGGGCCCCACACCGCGCTTTCATGCGCGCAATGGGGCTCGACGACGCAGCGATCGCCAAGCCGATGGTGGGCGTCGTCAGCATGAAGGGCGAGCAGACGCCCTGCAATATGACCCACGACTTCCAAGTGGCCGCGGCAAAGACGGGAATCGAGGAGGCGGGTGGCACGCCGCGCGAATTCTCCACCGTGTCGGTCTCCGACGGCATCAGCATGAATCACGAGGGAATGAAGTTTTCTCTCTTTTCGCGCGAGCTGATTGCCGATTCGATCGAAGCCGTCGTTCATGGTCTCGCCTATGACGCGCTGATCGGGTACGGCGGATGCGACAAGACACTTCCCGGCGTGATGATGGGCATGGTTCGTTGCAACGTACCGTCCATTTTCATCTACGGCGGCAGCTCGCTGCCGGGCCGGGTGGACGGGCGGACGCTCACGGTGCTCGACTCCTATGAAGCTGTCGGCAGCTTCATGACCGGAGAGATCGACGGCGCCACGCTCGAACGGATCGAGCGCGCCTGCCTGCCGACCATTGGCGCGTGCGCGGGCCAGTTTACCGCGAACACGATGGGGATGGTGTCGGAGGCGATGGGGCTGACCATTCCCAACGTCTCGATGGTGCCCGGTGTCTATGCCGAACGTGCACAGATCTCGCGCCGCGCCGGGCGGCTGGTGATGGAGATGCTGGAACGTGGCGGCCCGCTGCCGCGCGACCTCGTGACTCGGAAATCCCTCGAGAACGGTGCGGCGATTGTTGCCGCCACGGGCGGCTCGACCAACGCTGCGCTGCATCTGCCGGCGATCGCGAATGAGGCCGGGATCGCATTCACGATCGATGACGTCGGCAAGGTCTTTGCCAGGACGCCGCTGATTGGAAACTTGCGGCCGGGCGGCAAGTACACTGCGAAGGATGTCTACGACATCGGCGGCGCGGCCGTCGTGATCCGCGAGTTGATCCAGAGTGGGCACATCGATGGGAGCTGCTTGTCCGTCACGGGGCGCACGCTCGCCGAAGAATATGGCGCGGCCAACGCTCCCGATGGTGAAGTCGTTTACGCGTCTCGTGCGCCGATCATGCCTGATGGTGGCGTGGCGGTTCTGAAGGGCAATCTCTGTCCAGACGGTGCGGTGATCAAGGTCGCAGGTTTAAAGAGTCAGCACTTCGAGGGCGTTGCGCGCGTCTTCGAAGATGAGGAGGCGTGTGTCAAAGCGGTCCGTGACCGCGCCTACACGGCGGGCGAGGTGCTGGTGATCCGCAATGAAGGGCCAGTCGGCGGCCCGGGCATGCGTGAGATGCTCGGCGTTACCGCGCTGATCTACGGCCAGGGTATGGGCGAGAAAGTGGCCCTGATCACCGATGGACGGTTCTCCGGCGCTACTCGCGGCATGTGCATCGGCTACGTGTCCCCCGAAGCGTTTGTCGGCGGTCCGTTGGCGCTTGTTCGCGACGGCGACAGGATCCGGATCGATGCCGCAAACCGGCGGATGGATATGCTGGTCGACGACCAGGAACTCACGGCGCGCCGACGCGATTGGAAGCCGAGGCCGCCCCGTCACCGTGCAGGTGCGCTCGCAAAGTATGCGCGGCTGGTCGGACAGGCGCCGGGCGGGGCCGTCACACATGAGGGCCCTGCAGAATGGCCTTGGTTCGAATGATGCGCCGCTTCCGTGCGAGAATGACCGCCTGTCTGGCAAGTTTCTTGCTAAGCTCGATCGGCTGATGGAGGACATCAACGGATCGGTTGCGTGACGTTCGCGCGTGAGTCAAGCGAGAGACGGGATGAGGGTAGTGCCTTCGAGATCGAGCGAATGGGTGAATCCGGTGACGTCACAAAGGCCGGCTTCTGCGATCATCGAGATCGACCGCGTCTCCCAGGTTTTCCAGACCTCGGCGCGCAAGGATCATTTGGCGCTATCGGACATCTCGCTGACGATCGGGGAAGGAGCCTTCGTTTCCATCCTTGGTCCGTCCGGCTGCGGCAAGTCGACACTTCTTTATATCGTCGGCGGCTTCGTCAACCCGACCAGCGGCGTGGCGAGGATGAAGGGACAGACGATCACGGGGCCGGGTCCGGATCGCGGACCAGTGTTTCAAGAGTTCGCTCTGTTTCCCTGGAAGACCGTGTTGGGCAATGTGATGTATGGCCCGCGCCAGCAAGGTGTGCCTGCCACCGAGGCCGGAGCACAGAGCCGGGCCTTGATCGAGATGGTCGGCCTCAAAGGCTATGAGAACTTTTATCCCAAGGAGCTCTCGGGTGGAATGAAGCAGCGCGTCGCGCTGGCCCGGACATTGGCTTACCACCCTGAAGTTCTGCTGATGGACGAGCCGTTCGGCGCGCTCGACGCGCACACCCGTACACGCCTCCAGAATGATCTCCTGAACATCTGGGAGCGTGACCGCAAGACGGTGCTGTTCGTGACCCATTCGGTCGACGAGGCCGTCTTCCTGTCGGACAAGGTCGTGATGATGTCGAAATCTCCCGGCCGCATTCGGCAGGTGATCGACATCGATCTGCCTCGGCCGCGTCGCCGCAACGAGCTGTTGCTCGATCCGCGCTACCAGAAATACGTCGTCGACATCGAGCGCATGTTCGACGAGGTTGACGAAACCGGATCGCCGTCATGACATCGCTGGCTGCAGCCTCCAGACGTGCCGCCCCGGTGTTCGCTTGCATCGGGCTGCTGGCGGTGTGGCAGGTCGCGTCGCTCGCGCTGAAGAACGACAGCTTTCCGACGGCGATCGAGGCGATCCGCGCGATCCCGGACATCCTTGGCGACAAGGAGTCGCTGATCAACATCCTGGCCTCGCTTCGCCGCATGGCGATCGGATTCGGCGTAGCCGTGCTGGTTTCGATCCCGCTGGGTCTGTTGATGGGGCGTAGCCGCGCCGTCGCGGCCTTCTTCAACCCGCTTCTAATGGTGATCTATCCGGTGCCGAAAGCGGCGCTGATGCCGATCATCATGCTTTGGCTGGGCGTCGGCGACATCACGAAGACGCTGGTGATCTTCCTCGGCGTCAGCCTCCCCGTGATCTATCACAGCTTTGAGGGCGCCCAGGCCGTCGAAGAGAAGATGCTGTGGTCGGGCGCCGCGATGGGACTTTCGCCGCTGCAACGGCTGGTGCGGATCGTGCTGCCGGCGGCGCTGCCGGAGATCCTGACCGGATGTCGCACCGGTCTCGTGCTGGCGCTGATCACGATGATCACCAGCGAGATGATCGCCCGCCAGTCCGGCGCCGGCAACATTCTGTTCAATGCGCTGGACATGGGCCAATACGACACCGTCTTCGCGATGATCATCATCGTGGGGGCGATGGGAATTTGCCTCGATGCGATTTTCGAGCGGGTCCGCGCACGGCTGGTGCGCTGGTCCGAGCCTCAGTTCGACATGCCGCTGAGCTTCTCATGACATCGCGTCTTCCCTCAGCAAACGTCGTTCTCGGGCTCGCGCCAATCGCGCTGGTGATCGCGGTTTGGCAAGGCCTCGTATCGTTCGGCTTTGCGCCTGCGGTCTTGCTGCCGCCCCCGGGATACGTCTTCAGCAGGTTGCTCCAGCAACTCGTGACGTGGACGTTTCAGCAGGAGATCGCGGCGACCCTGATCCGGCTGTTTGCCGGCTTTGCGATTGCGGTCGTGCTCGGTGTAAGTATCGGCATCGCCGCGGCCGCCAATCAAGCGATCAATGCCGTAGTTCGGCCAATCGTGCGCGTATTGGCGCCGTTGCCTAAAGTCGCACTCTATCCGGCGCTGTTGCTTCTGCTCGGCTTCGGCCACGGATCGAAGATCACGCTGGTGGCGGCGGACGCACTCTTTCCCATTCTGCTGTCCACTTATTACGGCGCATCAGCCGTCGAGCAGAAGCTGATCTGGTCGGCGATGGCAGCGGGAACGCCGCGCTATGAAATCTTGTTCAAGGTGGTCTTGCCGGCAGCGATGCCCTCGATCCTGACCGGCTGCCGGATCGGCCTTGTCATTTCCTGCATCGTGGTGTTTCTGGCCGAGATGATCACGTCGACGGACGGGTTGGGGCACGTGCTGGTGACGGCGGCCCGAACTTTTCAGGCCGTCGACATGTTCGTACCGCTGATCACGATTTCGCTGCTGGGGTTGATCCTGAACGGCTTGCTGGGTGCCCTGCGATCGTATCTCTTGCGGGGCTTCCCCGAAGCGTGATCTGACTGAACAAAGAAACCAGAAGACCGGGAGTGAACCATGCTGGCGGATCGCATCGAGGCAAAATGGATCGACGCGTTTTGCGAGATCTTTGAGCGCTGCGCCGTCAAGGCCGGCGACACCGCGGCAATCCTCTCGGAAACCCAATCGCGCGCGCTGAACGTTCATTTGGCGGAGCTCGCCCTGCTGCGGATGGGCGCGCGGCCGTTTCATGTGGTGATGCCGACGCCACGTAACCGGAATATCGTGCCGGTTCGCTCGACCGGGGCAAGCGAGGCAATCCAGCGGCTTGGTCCGGTCATCACCGCACTCCAGCAGGCCGGCTTTGTGGTGGATTGCACCATCGAGGGCCTGATGCATGCGGTGGAAACGCCGGAGATCCTCAAGGCCGGTGCGCGGATACTGGTGATCTCCAACGAACATCCGGAAGCGCTGGAGCGGATGGTGCCGGATCCCGCACTCGAGAAGCGCGTTCGCGCGGCGGCGAAGTTGTTGCGTGGGACGAAGCGGATGCGCGTGACATCGAAGGCCGGCACGGCGCTCGACGTTGACATGGTCGGTGCGTCCACGGTCGGCGTGTGGGGCTGGACCGACAAGCCCGGCACGCTGGCGCACTGGCCGGGTGGCATTGTGGTTAGCTTTCCCAAGAGCGGAACGATCAACGGGACGTTGGTGATGGCCCCCGGTGACATCAATCTGACCTTCAAGCGCTACCTGGCGTCCCCGGTGAAAATGACGCTGAAGGACGATTATGTCGTCGAGCTGGAGGGCGAGGGCACAGATGCCGCGATGATGCGCGCCTATCTCGCAGCGTGGGGCGATCGCGAGGCCTATGCGGTCTCGCATGTCGGTTTCGGCATGAATCCGGGAGCCCGCTACGAGGCCCTCTCGATGTATGACCAGCGCGACACCAACGGCACTGAAATTCGTGCCGTCTCCGGCAATTTCCTGTTCTCGACCGGCGCGAACGAATTTGCCGGCCGCTACACGGCGGGCCACTTTGATTTGCCGATGATGGGGACGACGATCGAACTCGATGGCGTCGCGGTCGTTCGCGAAGGCGTGCTGCAGGACGTTTTCGGCTAGCTGCGGTCGAGGACCGGTGGGCGCGCCAGGCCGAAATGCCGGAGCAGGTCGACCATGGCCTGAAGCCGCTTCACGCGATAGGCATCGACGTCCATGCCTGAATAATCGAGGAAGCCGGCACCCGTTCGCAAGCCGATCCGGCCTTCTTGCATATTGCGGGAAATGACGTCCGGCGCGCGATAGCGGTCGCTGCCGAGCGCGCCTTCGAGGTACCGGCTGGCGTAGTACAAGATGTCGCCGCCGCCCCAGTCGATGAACTCGAGCAGTCCGAGCACGGCATAGCGGAAGCCAAAGCCGTAACGGATCGCTTTGTCGATCTCCTCGGCGCTGGCGACGCCTTCCTCGACCATGCGTGCAGCCTCGTTCATCGCCAGCGCCTGGATGCGCGGGACGATGAAGCCGGGCGTCGCCGCGCAGACCACGGGGACCTTTCCGATGGCTTCGAGCAGCGCCTTGACCTCATCGATGATGGCGGGGTCAGTGGCTTTGCCGGGCGAAACCTCGACCAGCGGGATTAGATAGGCCGGATTGAGCCAGTGCACATTGAGGAAGCGCCGAGGGTTCACGATCGCCCCAGCGAGATCGTCGACGAGGATGGTCGACGTGGTCGAAGCGATGATCGTATCCGGGCCGACCTGCTTTGAGGCCGCCCCCAGCACCTCGCGCTTGAGCTCGACGACCTCGGGAACGCCCTCGAAGACCATCCCGGCTTCGGCCAGCGCTGCGCTGCTTCGGCTGGCTGGTACCACCGAGACCCGTGCGATAAGCGGATCGACATCTGCCTCGCTCAGCAGTCCCAGCTTCGACAGGCTGGCAAAGGTCTTCCTGACTTCGTCGAGCGCGTCCGCCTCCAGCCTGGCGAAATCTTCCGCGGAACGGCCCTTGATATCGATCATCGTGACCATATGCCCCGCGTAGGCGAACGCGACGGCGATGCCGCGCCCCATGCGGCCGGCTCCCAGACAGGCAATGTTGGCGCGACTGGTCATCGGTCAAAATCCCCTGCGAAGAAGCGCCCGGAGCTCGGCCTTGCCGAGATTGCCAAGCCCCAGCATCTCGAGCGTTCGGCCGCCCTGCGCAAAATCCTCGCCGCAAATCGCGCCGCCGATGGCCAGAAAGGCCTTGGCCAACGGTGTAGGCGTGCCCGCCAGGGCGGCGGCGGAGACCAGCAGCGACAGCCCAAGCCGCAGATCCTCACGCATATAGCGGTGCTCGGTCAGCACGATTCGCTCACGCCAGTCGCCGGAATCGGTCAGCCGGTCGTGCGAGCCACGGCCATACATCCAGATCTCGCCTTCTTTGGCGTAGTGGTGGGCCAGCGGAAAATGCGGCGCGCCATAGCCAAGCGCTTCGCGCACGGCGATCCGTTCTGCGTCGAGCGCGTCGGTCACCCGGCGGATCGCGGCCTGCGTTCCTTCCTTATGGATGTCCCATCGTTCGAAATGCTCGATCGGGCCCGCGTTCATCACGATCAGCGGCGGGTGAATGATGGGCCCAGCATTCATCAGCGCGCCGGAGAGCGCATCGCCGCAGGGCTCGATCGCATCAGGGAAAGCGCGTCCGATCACTTCGAGTGCATGCGCGGCCTGATCGAGCGGGAACACGCCGACCGGCAGCCGCTTGGCACGGATGGTGATCGCGACCTCGAACGGCCCGTGCTTGCGGGTCAGCCAAGGCAGCGTGCCGGTCTCGGCAAAGCTTGCCTTGGCGTGGTTTCCGGCATCCCGCGCGGCTTGGGCGAAGATCATCGAGCCGAATGTGGCGGGCGGCAGGAATACGACCTGGCCGTCCCGCAAATGCGGAGCGAGCAAACGAGCAATGTCCGGCTGCGCGAAGGCAGGGGCGGGGCACAGAATCAGCTCGGTGCCATCAATTGCTTCGGCGATGTCCGTCGTCACCAGCGCGAGCTTCACATCGTGCCGGCCATTATGATCCTTCACCAGGATGCGCGAGCCGGCCGCGCGATGCGCCGTCACCTGATCGGTGTCGCGGCGCCAGAGCCGGACCTCATGCCCCGACAGCGCAAAATCGCCCGCGGCCGCGAAAGAGCCGTTTCCCCCACCCAGAACTGCAATCTTCAAGATGCTTCTCCTTGCGCGCGCGATTGCGCATCAAGCTGCTTCAGCAGGAAATGCTGGACCTTGCCCAGCGCCGTGCGCGGCAGGTCGTCGACGAAGACGATGTCGCGCGGAACCTTGTAACGGGCGAGCTGCGTCTGAAGATGCGCTCTCAGCTCCTCCGCTTCGAGCCGGCAGCCGGACCGCCCGATGACATAGGCGATCGGCACCTCGTCCCAGCGCGGGTCCGGCCGGCCGATCACGGCGCATTCGCTGACATCGGGATGTTCGAGCAGGACGCGCTCGATCTCGGCCGGATAGACGTTCTCGCCGCCGGAAATAATCACATTCTTCTTGCGGTCGCGGACCCAGAAATAGCCGTCGGCGTCGCACAGGCCGATATCGCCGGTGCGATACCAACCGTCGTGCAGCGCATCGCGCGTGGCATCCGCATTGCCCCAATATTCGAAGAACACGTTGGGCCCTCGCACGGCGATTTCGCCCGGCGTACCCGCAGGGACCTCATTGCCGRCCTGATCGATCACCTTCGCTTCGCAGCACAGGCCGGCAAGTCCGGTCGATCCCGCGCGCGAAAGATCGCCGCCAAGCCGGGTGTAGATTGCGATGGGGCAGGTTTCCGTCGAACCATAGACCTGAAGCACCGGAACATCGCGCGCCACGAAGCGATCGATCAGGTGCGGTGGCACGATGGTCGAGCCGGTCGAGACGGCCTTGAGCGACGAGAGATCGGTCGTTGTCCAGGCGGGATGCTCGCTCACGGCCTGGAGGATTGCAGGCACCATCACCGTCAGGGTCGGTCTTTCCCGTTCAATGGCCGCGAGCGCAGTATCTGGCGTGAAGCGGGCGTGGATCGTGACCGTCGCACCAAGCTGCAGCGCCGGCGTGGTTTGGATGTTGAGGCCACCGACATGGAAGAACGGCAGTACCGTCAGCACGCGATCATCTGACGTCATGTTCTGCATGTGCTGGCTCATGACGCCGTTCCAGAACAAGGCTTCTTGCCGCAGAACAGCGCCCTTCGGCCGTCCCGTCGTTCCAGACGTGTAGACGACGAGCAGCGGGCAGGAGAGATCAGTGTGCGGATTGCGGCCGCTGCCTTCGCTGCGAGCCAGCAGGTCTTCGAATGTTACGCCCCGCGACGGCGCGAAATCGAGGCCGATGACGGCCGTCCCCGGCGCAAGCTCCGGGAGAACTCCGGCAAATGCCTGCTCGAGTACCAGGACCTTTGCGCCCGCATCGGTGAGAATGAAGCGCTGCTCGGCAACCGCCAGCCGCCAGTTCAGCGGCACCAGCATCGCACCAAGTCGCGCGCATGCGTAGAGCAGAACCAGATAGTCCGGCCGGTT
Source organism: Bradyrhizobium sp. 2TAF36 (assembly GCF_052114925.1). Lineage (NCBI taxonomy): Bacteria > Pseudomonadati > Pseudomonadota > Alphaproteobacteria > Hyphomicrobiales > Nitrobacteraceae > Bradyrhizobium > Bradyrhizobium sp. 2TAF36. Next base: position 46,618 of record NZ_JBFRFR010000063.1, read on the forward strand.
CAGGCTCAGGATTGCGACGCGGTCGCCTCGGCCGACGCCGAGCTCCTGCTTCAACGCCGTGGCGGTCCGTTCGATGCGCGCGGCGAGTGCGGCGTAGCTCAGCCGCTCACCCTCGAAGGCGATCGCCGTCTTGTCTGGCGCGAACGCCGCGTTGCGATCGATCAGACTACAGAGGTCCACGGTCAGTCGTCCGTTTCACCGGCCTCGTACAGCGCCTCGCGCCCGATCCGGTCGAGGCAGAGCTCGGCGGTCCAGGGCAGCATGAGCGAGCCGCAGCGGCTGTCGCGATAGATGCGCTCCAGCGGCAGCGAGCGGAGCATGGCCTGACCGCCGCAGGTGCGGATCGCGAGCGCGGCGAGCTCATTGGCGCCCTCCATCACCGAATATTGCGCGGCATAGGCGCGCAGCACCTGCTCCTTGCTTGGATTGGCGCGGGCCTCGGTGACGGCCTGGAACCAGATCGCCTTGATCTGCTCGAGCTTGATCTGCATCTGCGCGACCGCGATCTGCTTGGTGGGGTACATCCGGCGCTTGACCGGCGGCATGCCCGGTACCTCGCCGCGAAGATAGCGCACGGTGAAATCATAGGCGGCTTGCGCCAGGCCCATATAGGTCGGCGACAGCGTCAGGAACATGTGAGGCCAGCGCATCGCCGCCTGGAAATAGACGCCGCGCGGCATCAGCGCGGAATCCTCAGGGACGAACACATCCTTGAACAGCAGCGTGCGAGAGACTGTGCCGCGCATGCCGAGCGGATCCCAGTCGCCGACTACCGAGACACCGTCCGATTTCGCGGAGATCGCGAGGTAAAGGGTGTTGCGGCGCGAGGCTTTTTCGCCCTCCTCCATCTCGGTGCAGAGCACGCCGTAATAGTCGGCATGACCGGACAGCGATGCAAAGATCTTCTTGCCGTTGACGATCCAACCGCCCTTTACGGGCTTTGCTTCCGTGCCGAACGCGACGCCGCCGGCCGCGGCCGCTCCGCCCTCGGAAAAGGGCTGCGAGTAGATCGCGCCATCCTCGACGATACGCTTGTAATGCACCGCGCGCCGCCGCTCGTGCTCGGCGCGGGTCTCCGCGTCCATGTCGAGATCGTCGGCGAGCGGACCGGACCACAGGGTCGAGCAGACGTGCATGTTCCAGGTGAGGGCGGTCGCGCCGCAATAGCGGCCGATTTCCGCTGCCGCCAGTGCGTAGGTTTGATAGTTCGCGCCGAGCCCGCCATGCTTCTTGGGCACCGCGATGCCGAGTAGGCCGACGCGATGCAGGTCGCGATAGTTCTCAGTCGGGAAAATCGCCTCGCGATCGTAAGTCGCCGCGCGACCAGCGAACACGCTTTGGCCGATCTCGCGGGCGCGCGCGATGATGCCGGCCTGCTCGTCGTTCAGGCGGAATGCGACGGGATCGAAGATCGGCGTATCCAGCGCGACCTTGTCGGTTACGCCGATGTTCTTGCTGACTTGCATGGTCATTGCGCAGCCACCTTACGTTTTGGTTGCGACGGAATTCAGGAACCGGCCGAGGGCTTCGTCGAACGCGTCAGGGCGTTCAAGATTGGCGAGATGGCCGACCCCAGCCAGCTCGACATATTCGGCAGAGGGAATGAATGTTACCGTCTTTGCCATCATAGGGGCAGGCGCATTATTGTCCTTGGAGCCGGACAACAACAGCGTCGGGACGGAAATGTCCTTGAGTGTGCTGCGCTGATCGAAGCCCATCAAAGCCAGCATCATGGCGCGATAGCTCGCCTCGGGCACGCTTGCCATGCACTCGCGCGCAAGCTCCATTCCCTTCGGATCGGGATCGTCGCCGACAAGCTCCTTCACCAGGGAGGGAGCCAGCGACTTCATGGTCTCACCGCGATCGAGCGGCCCAAGCCGCGCCGCGATGAACGATTTTTGCCAATCGCCATCGGCCTTGCCGAAGGCCGGGCTGGTCTGCGCGAGGACGACCGCGCGGGCCAGCTTCGGAAATTGCGCCAGCCATTTCTGCACGATCATGCCACCGATCGAATGGCCGACCAGAATTGGCTTGCTTGCACCAAGCTGCTCAATGAATTGCTGGAGCACATCGGCAAGGGCCGTGATGCTGACGGTGGCGAGTGGCGCCGATCCGCCGTAGCCCGGCATGTCCCACGCAATCGTGCGGAACTGGGTGCTGAATCTGGCAAGCTGCTGCCGCCAGGCCCGTGCCGCGCCGCCAATGCCATGCAGGAAGATCAGGGGCGTCGCGTCCAGATCGCCCGCGGCTTCATAGGCGAAGCGGCCGTCTTTTGTTATCATTGGCGCAGGCTGCGACACGCGACATCCTTTTGCTCGGCTGGGCGATGCTAACAGGCCTGTGGGGGATGGGAAGCGATAATTTTATACTTAAAGCAATTTTCGGGCCGGTCTCTCGCGCGAAGGCGTTCGCGGCGCTGCGGCAGCTTCGTTGCAAAAACTTGAAGGTTAAAATATATCGAGGAACGATCAGCAGAGCCAAGGAGCCAGCGCATGTCCGAATTGCCGCACTCGCCGCACGCGCTCGTGACCGGTGGCGGTCGCGGCATTGGCCGCGCCATCGCAGCCTCTCTTGTCGGGGTAGGTGCAACCGTGACGGTGCTCGGCCGGAACGCGGCTGTTCTAGAAGAGGCGGTCAGCGCAGGTGCCGCGCATTTTGCTGCGGTCGCCGACGTCTCGAACGAATTATCACTGAAAGCCGCTATCGCTGAAGCGAGCGCGCGAAAGCCGATCGACATCCTGATCGCCAACGCGGGAAGTGCAGAATCCGCGCCGTTCGCGAAATCGGACGCTGCCCTGTTTGCGCGCATGATGGACGTCAATTTCATGGGCGTTGTCCATGCCATCCAGGGCGTTCTGCCGGGCATGAAGGATCGTCCCTATGGCCGCATCGTCGCGATTGCCTCGACGGCGGGGCTCAAGGGCTACGCCTATGTCAGCGCGTATACGGCGGCGAAGCACGCCGTCGTCGGTCTCGTGCGCTCTCTTGCCCTCGAGACGGCCGGAAGCAATGTGACTGTGAATGCGGTGTGTCCGGGCTTCACCGACACCGATCTGGTCGCCGGCAGCATTGAAAACATCATGAGGAAGACCGGCAGGAGCCGCGAGCAGGCGATCGCCGAGCTCGCGAAGCACAATCCGCAGGGACGGCTGATCACGCCTCAAGAGGTGGCTGACGCAGTGCTTTGGTTGTGCGGCGAAGGCGCTGGTGCGATCACCGGGCAGGCGATTGCAGTCGCAGGCGGCGAAATCTAGTAGCGCGGAACAAACATAGTTAGGAGATCGCATGAGCAGACCAGCCAATCCTGTGACCGTGCCGCTCGCGGATTATTCGCCGCAGCACTTCCTGCTGGCGGTGGTCGACAGCGTTGCCACGGTGACGCTCAACCGTCCCGAGCGGAAGAATCCACTGACCTTCGAGAGCTATCGGGAACTGACGGATTTCTTCCGCGCCTGCGCTTTCGATGATGYAGTCAAGGCCATCATCGTCACCGGCGCCGGCGGTAACTTCTCGTCCGGCGGCGATGTGTTCGAGATCATCGGCCCGCTCGTGAAGATGGACACCAAGGGGCTGACCGCTTTCACGCGGATGACCGGCGACCTCGTCAAAGCGATGCGGGCCTGCCCTCAACCCATTGTGGCCGCGGTCGAAGGCATCTGCGCCGGCGCCGGCGCGATCATCGCGATGGCATCGGATATGCGGCTCGCGGCGAGCGGCGCGAAGGTCGCGTTCCTCTTCAACAAGGTCGGCCTTGGCGGCTGCGACATGGGCGCCTGCGCGATCCTGCCGCGGATCATTGGACAGTCCCGCGCCTCCGAGCTGCTCTACACCGGCCGGTTCATGACGGCGGAGGAGGGCGAGCGCTGGGGCTTTTTCAGCCGCATCGTCACGCCCGAGCAGGTGCTGCCCCAGGCGCAGTTGCTGGCCAAGCAGGTCGCGGAAGGCCCGACCTTCGGCAATACCATGACCAAGCGGATGCTGGCGATGGAATGGGCGATGTCGATTGAAGAGGCGATCGAAGCGGAAGCCGTTGCCCAGGCCTTGTGCATGACCACAGCGGATTTCGAGCGCGCCTTTGAAGCGTTCGCCAACAAGGTCAAGCCGGTCTTCAGGGGCGACTGAGCCCCGGACTTGCTGCGGGAAGCCAGCAATGGGGATTTGCGCCGCAGTACTTGCACGGAACAGATCAGATTTTCTGCAACGACGTGCGCGGCCGGCGGGATCTCGAGAAGCTGAGAATTAAGGCTAAGCCCAAGACCGGGGCCGAGCTCAAGGCGGAGGCGACAAAGCCGCTTGCGGCGGAGTGACCGCCCGTGCGACTTTAACCCCATTGCCTGGCGTATTTTCGAGTGGAGTAAGGGCGATGAAGGCGATTATCGTCGGTGGCGGTATCGGTGGTCTCACCACGGCATTGATGCTGCGCTCGCGCGGCATCGGATGCGAGATTTTCGAGCAGGCCGACACCATCCGCGAACTCGGCGTCGGCATCAACACGCTGCCGCATGCGATGCGGGAGCTTGCCGGCCTCGGTCTCCTCCAGCAGCTCGACGACGTCGCGATCCGCACCGACCAGCTCTATTACCTCAATCGCCACGGCCAGGAGGTCTGGCGTGAAGCCCGCGGCATCGACGCCGGCCATGACGTGCCGCAATTCTCGATTCACCGCGGCCGCCTTCAGGGCGTCATCCATCGCGCCGTCGAGGAGCGGCTCGGACCGGAGGCAATTCACACCGGCTGCCGCCTCGGCGCCTTCACGCAGGACGAGGGCGGCGTCACCGCTTATTTCTTCGACCGCTCGGGCGCGCACATCCATACTGCGCGCGGCGATATCCTGATCGGCGCTGACGGCATCCATTCACGCGTTCGCGACACGCTGTTCCCGAACGAGGGACCGCCGTGCTGGAACGGCCTGATGCTATGGCGCGGTGCGCGCGATTGGCCGCTGTTCCTCACCGGCAAGTCGATGATCGTGGCCGGCGGCCTCAACGCCAAGGTGGTGATCTATCCGATCGCAGAGGGATCGAGCCCGGCGAGCCGTCTCACCAACTGGGCGGTGCTGGTGAAGGTCGGCGAAGGTAATGCCCCGCCGCCCCGGAAGGAAGACTGGTCGCGGCCCGGCCGGCGCGAGGAGTTGATGCCGCATGTCGCGCGCTTCTCGGTGCCTTATATCGACGTCAAGAGCCTGATCTCGGCAACGCCGGAATTCTACGAATATCCGACCTGCGACCGCGATCCCTTGCCTTATTGGTCGTCCGGGCGCGTTACGCTGCTCGGTGACGCCGCGCATCCGATGTATCCGGTCGGCTCCAACGGCGCATCTCAGGCGATCCTCGACGCGCGCTGCCTTGCCGATGCGCTGGTGCGCGCCGAGCATCCGCGCCAGGCTTTGCTTGAATATGAGAAGAAGCGTCTGCCGATGACCGCTGACATCGTCCGATCCAACCGGCGCGGCGGTCCCGAGGGCGTCATCGACGCAGTCGAGCAGCTTGCGCCCGATGGCTTCGACAACGTCGACAACGTGCTGAGCTATTCCCAGCGCGAGGCGATCGTCCGCGGCTACGCCACCAAGGCCGGCTTCGCCGCAGTGCCGGGTCTGGCGGCGGTGCGCGCTTAGGACTCGCTGCTAAAGCGGGATGGGGTTAGGTTGAATCGATTTGGGATTCCCAAATCGGTGTGTTTCTGATTCACCATTCTGGCTGGGTTGGAGGCCAGCATGGATGGGCAAGCCTTATTCTCTGGATCTTCGCAAGCGTGTCGTGTCCGCGATCG